>CAYRVO010000186.1:0-3666 GCA_964427565.1 uncultured Halanaerobiales bacterium
AATTGATTTTTCTTGCTAATCCAGATAATCCTACCGGAACTATTATTTCTAAAAAAGAGATGGAAGATTTCCTAAAACAACTCCCTTCAGATGCTATTGTAATAATTGATGAAGCCTATCATGAATATGTAGAAGATGATGAATATCCCGATGGTATAGATTATGCGAAAGCAGGATATCCTGTAATTGTGCTGCGTACTTTTTCGAAAGCCTATGGATTAGCCGGTTTAAGATTAGGTTATGCAGTAACAGCTCCGGAAGTAAAAGATAATTTAATGAAAGTTCGGGATCCCTTTAATGTAAATCGTATTGCTGAAATGGCGGGAGTAGCTGCACTTGCTGATAATTCTTTTTTACAGGAGACATTAAATAATAATCAACAGGAAAAAGATTATTTATATAATGAATTGGATAGGTTGAATTTAGATTATGTAGCAACAGAAGCGAATTTTATATTAATCGATATAGGTATGGATTCCATGAAATTATTTGATAAACTATTAAAAAAAGGAATTATTATCAGACCAGGTAAACCCCTGGGCTATAACCGACATATTAGGGTAACTATAGGTACACATGAACAGAATAAAGAATTTATTAAGGCCCTTGAATTAACATTAGAGTAAAAGTTTGATATACTCTATACAGGATAATTATATTTGAGGTGAGAAAATGAAGACCTGTCTTAAATTTAAGAGTAATAAACCACAGGATACAATTAGACTTGGAGAAAAATTGGGTGATCTCTTATCTACACCACAAACTATTCTGCTAACCGGTAATCTGGGGAGTGGTAAAACAGTATTTGTAAAGGGGATTGCCCGGGGACTTGATATAGAAGTAAATGTTAATAGTCCATCCTATACATTAATAAAAGAATATATGGGACGTATGTCCCTTTATCATATGGACCTATATCGTCTGGATGAAGAGGAAGATTTATATAATATTGGTTTTGAGGAATATCTTTACAGTGATGGGGTAGTAGTAATAGAATGGCCGGAACTGGCCCGCGATTTGTTACCTGAAAAACATATAGTTGTAAATATAAAAGTTATTGGGGAAAGTAAAAGGCAAATAGAGATTAAAGCAGATGGAGAAGTTAAGAAAGGGTTGTTGTCCTATGTTAACCATCGGTATTGATACAAGTACAGAAATGGGGGCTATAGGTTTAATAAATGATGAAGAATTACTGGCTGAGATAAATATAGCTTTATACCGTCAACATAGTAAAAGGCTCTTACCCAACATAAGATATATGTTAAAAGAAGCGGATCTTGAGATTCAGGATGTAGAAGGGATAGCTATAACAGTAGGTCCTGGTTCCTATACAGGTTTGAGAATTGGTTTAAGTACGGTTAAGGCTTTTGCTCAAGCTCTTAATATACCGGTTGTTGCTTTATCGACTCTTGCTGTTGTGGCCTATAATTTGCATTATTCAAATTCATGGCTGGTTCCGGTCATTGATGCCAGGAGACAGAGGGTTTATACTGCGCTTTACAGGGGTGGTAGTAGAGATATGAGGGCCAGTCAAGAATGGGAAGACAGGGTTATGGCTGTAGATGAACTTTTATCTAAACTTAAAGAAACTGCTGACGATGAAGAGATTTTTTTACTTGGTAATGGTGTTCCAGTTTATCGCGAGGAATTTAATAATTCAAATTTAAATATTATTTGTGCTGCAGAGGAATTTAATAAACCCCGGGGAGGAGTAGTTGCTGCTCTGGGTCAATATTATCTTAAACAGGGTGAAAGTGATAATATAATAAAAATTTTACCCAATTATTTAAAGAAACCCCAGGCAGAAGTGAATTTCAGGACAGGTGATTAAATGCAGGTTTTCATTGATATTATGGAAACTGAAGATCTGGATTCTGTAATGGAAATTGAAAATTCTTCTTTTACAAATCCCTGGTCAAAAGAGACATTCTGGCAGGAATTAATACATAATCCCCATTCCTTTTATCTTATCGCTTCTACCAATGGTAGGATTGTAGGCTATATAGGTAGCTGGTTGGTAGATAATAGATTACATATAACCAATCTTGCTATTGATAAAAGATATAGAAATAAAGGGATAGCAACAAAATTATTGGGGAAAGTTTTGTCTCTTGCCAGCTTAAAAGGAATAACTATCTGTACTCTGGAAGTAAGGATATCCAATTACAGAGCAGTAAGACTGTATGAAAAATTGGGATTTGAAATAGATAGTATTAGTGAAAATTATTATAAAGATAATAATGAAGATGCATTGAGAATGTGGAAGGAGCTTGAGAATGAAGGACAAAGATGATGTTTATATTTTAGCCCTGGAGACATCCTGTGACGAAACTGCAGCTGCTATTGTTAAAAACGGATTGGATGTCAGGGCAAATATAGTAGCATCCCAGGTAGACTGGCACAGAAAATATGGTGGTGTAGTACCGGAAATTGCATCCCGTAAACATCTTGAATTTATTAATCCTGTCATTGAAGAAGCTATGTCAGAAGCGGGAAAAGAATTAACAGATTTTGATGCAATAGCTGCCACATATGGCCCAGGTCTGGTAGGTGGTCTACTGGTTGGCCTGTCGACAGGAAAGGCTTTAGCCTATGCTCTTGATAAACCCTTTATTGGTATAAATCATATAGCCGGTCATATATATGCTAATTTTATATCTCATAGAGAAATTAAACCCCCTATAATATGTCTTACTGTTTCAGGCGGCCACACTGATCTTTTATATTTTACTAATCCTGGTAACTATAATATTTTGGGAAGAACCAGAGATGATGCTGCAGGGGAAGCATTTGATAAAGTTGCCCGTTTTCTCAAACTGGGTTATCCGGGTGGACCTCTAATTGAAGATAAAGCAAAAGAGGGAAATTCAGAAGCAATAAATTTTACTCGGGCTTTAATAAATGAAGATACATATGATTTTAGTTTCAGTGGTCTCAAGACTGCAGTTATTAATTATGTACATAATAAGCAGCAGAAAGATGAAAAAATTAATGTTGCAGATATAGCAGCCAGTTTTCAGGAAGCTGTTATTGATATGCTTATAAATAAGGTTTTGAAAGCAATTAATAATTATAATGTTAATAGTGTCATTTTATCAGGTGGGGTTGCGGCCAATAAAACACTGCGCCATAGACTGCAGGATAAGCTAGAGTCTTTTGGATTACCTCTGTATTATCCTGATAACAAACTATGTACAGACAATGCGGCCATGATTGCATCAGTTGCTTATTTTAAATATCTTGAAAAGGATTTTTCTCCTCTATCATTAAATGCTGATCCTAATTTAAAATTATAAAAATGATTGTGCCTTACTTTTAGTTCATTTAATCTCCAGGTATTAAATGCAAAAATGTTGATATATATTAATTAATATTACTTATAGGAGTATAAGATGAAAGCTAAAGAAAAACATATGTTATTGAAGACAGTCCAGGAAAATAATATTTTACCGATAACATCTAACTGTAACATGAACTGTCTTTTTTGTAGTCATAAATATAATCCTGATAATATAAAGGTATATAGATATGGAACTCTTTCTCTGGAACAGGTTACTGAATTAACAGAATATTTACCGGCAGAAGGACCTATTATTATTGGTGAATCGGCTACAAAGATTATAGAAGGTGAACCTTTTACACATCCCCAGATATTTTCCATCCTTA
>CAYRVO010000187.1:0-3657 GCA_964427565.1 uncultured Halanaerobiales bacterium
CAGCACGTAAATTTGTACGTCTCGTTTTTGCTTTGCTGAGCAAAGGCGAAATATACCAACCAAGGAGGTAGATAATTATTGAAAATTAAATTGAATGTCTAATTTTACTATTACTTACATTATATAGTCATGGGTGGGATTGGTAAATTTTTACTTTCTCAGCTAGGCGGATAAAATTATGCCTGATTTAACTATTTTTACTCAAATTAATTAAATTATTTTTATTTTTACCCTTGACATTTTACCGTATTACTATATGATTTATATGTCATAGGTTTTGATGATTGTTTTTTTATCAGGAATAGGTGAGAAAGCACCTACCCCACTTATTTTAAAGGCTGCTACTCCACTACCCAGTTTTATGGCTCTTTTGAGAGCAAATCCATCCAGGAGGCCAGTAATAAATCCTGCCCAGAAAGAATCTCCTGCTCCTGTGACATCTACAACCTTAGAGGGGAAGGAGGGGATTTTTATTTGTTTTTCTCTGTCAGCAACCAGGATACCATCTCCACCCATGGTAAGAATTACAAGCTTAGAGCCCAGTTCAAGGAACTTTTTTATGTAGTTTTTCGCTGTATCTTTACCAAAGAAATTAAATGCATCATCAAGTGATGGTTTTATAAAATCAGATTTTTTTATTACTCTTTTTACTATTTTTTTTCCTTCTTTACCTTCAGCCCATAATAAAGAACGAAAACAGGGGTCAAAGGTAATGATTTTTCCTTTAGCCCGGGCATAATTTAAATAATTCAGGACTGTATCCCGTGAAGGTTTAGATGATAGAATAAATGTAGTCAAATGAAAGACTTTGCATTTATCAATAAGCCTATAAATAATATCTTGTTCCTGTAGATATTTATCTGCTCCCCGATAGGCAATCCAGGTAGGGCTTTCTTTGCTCTTGTTAACAAAGATGACTGGTGTTCGTCTCTGGTCATCAAACTGTAATCCATTAAGAATAATATTTTCTTTTTTTAAGGTATTTGTTATATATTCACCAAAATAATCTCTACCTACTCTACTTATTAAAGCTGTTTTTTTCCCCAATCTGCTGCAATTAATAGCTACATTAGCAGCTGAACCACCAAAATGGCGATTAAAGGATACTGCTTCAGTAAGGGAAACATCTTCTTCAACACTTATAAAATCCAGTAAAACTTCTCCTACACTTAAAACATCAATTTCACCTGTAGGAAGGGGATATTTGTTAAGCAATAAACTCATAAAATCACTCCTGCCACTTACAATTTAGATATGGTTTCTCAATAATAAAATATCTTTTTATAATTTCGATAATAATCCTGATTTTCCTTTTATAATTCCTGAAAATTGATATTTAAAGACAGAGTAAATATTATGGTTATATTTACCAAGGAGGATTTTGCAGTCTTACAGAGAATATTCTATAGTGGACTTGAATTATTTATAACAAATTATACTTAAATTATTTGCGGTATGTTGAAAAAAATAAATTATCTTAAAAAATGTTTGCTGGATTAAGGAGTTGAACCTATAGTGTGGTCTGAATTATTAAAAAATGAAAAAATAATAGAGACTTATTATCCGGGTAATGACCTTGGGGTTAGTTGTAAAAATGGGAAAACAAAATTTAAACTTTGGTCTCCACCGGCAGAAAAAGTTGAAGTAATGATATATACAGATGAAAATGATAATAATTGTACAGAAAATATTTTCCTTAAGCAGAGTGCTTTTGGTTGCTGGGAAGTTACAGTTTCTGAGAGCCTTGCTGGAAATTATTATCTTTTTAAATTATACTTTTCCGGGGAAAAATGCCATTTAACAGTAGATCCCTATGCCAGAGCAGTAGGAACAAACAGCCGTAAGGGACTTATTGTTGATCTTGCCAATACTGATCCAGCTGGCTGGGAAAAAGATAGAAGAGTAAAACTGGACAACCCTGTAGATGCGGTGATTTACGAATTGCATATACGAGATTTTACCAGTTCTCTTAATTCGGGAAGTGAACACCGAGGTAAATATCTTGGATTTTTGGAAAAAACTGAAAATTGTGAAGGTTATTCTACAGGTATTGATCATTTGCGGGAATTAGGAATAACACATGTACATTTATTACCAGTATTTGATTTTGCTACTGTAGATGATAATGGTAATGGTTATAACTGGGGTTATGATCCCTACTTTTATAATGTGCCGGAGGGCTCATATTCCATAAGTCCGGCTGATAATACGCGAATTATGGAATTCAAACTGCTGGTTAAGGCTTTACATGATGCTGGTATTGGTGTAATTATGGATGTAGTATATAATCATACCTATTATACGCGTAAATCACCTTTTCAGTTAACTGTTCCTGATTATTATTATAGAAAGACTTCCAATTGTAAACCTGCCAATGGTTCAGGTTGTGGTAATGAAATAGCAACTGAAAAACCAATGATGAGAAAATTTATAATAAATTCAGTTAAATATTGGGCTGAAGAGTATCATATTGATGGTTTTCGTTTTGATTTAATGGGTTTAATAGATAAAGAAACAATGCGCCTGGTAGAAAAAGAGCTTCATAAAATAGATTCTTCTATTATTATTTATGGTGAACCATGGTCTGCCTTGCCACCACAATTGAATCCGGATCGGCGTATGTTTAAAGGCCAGCAACAGAATATGAATATTGCTGTTTTTAATGATCATTTCAGAGATAGCATTAGAGGTAATAATGATGGTCACAAAAAAGGATTTGTTTCCGGTAATCCCTTCTGTGAACAGGGTATTAAGAATGGTGTTGTCGGGGCAATTAAATACAATGATGAAATTTGTGATTTTGCTTTAAATCCTGCTGAAAGTGTTAATTATGTAAGTTCTCATGATAATTTAACACTATGGGATAAACTAAATCAGACTAGTGATTTAAATAGTGAAGAAGCGAGAAAAAAGATGAATTGTCTTGCTCAGGCTATTATTTTTACTTCTCAAGGAATACCTTTTATTCAGGCTGGGGAGGAATTTTTGCGTACTAAATATGGTAATCATAATAGTTATAATGCAGGTGATGAGATAAATCAGCTTAAATGGGAACGGAAAGCGGAATATCATGATATTTTTGAATATTACCAGGGTTTAATTAAATTACGCCGAAAACACCCAGCTTTTAGGATGCGTAATGCTCATCAGGTAAGAAAACATCTTCAATTTTTAAAGGGGCCAGAGAATACAGTGGCCTTTATGTTAAAAAATAATGCCAATAATGATAGCTGGCGGAAGATCATGGTTTTTTATAATCCCTGCCTACACTGGAATATATTTGAAATAGAAAAGCAAAAATGGAATATTATAGTAGATAATAAAAGAACCGGAGTAACCCCCTTTACTACTTTTACTGCCGATAATGTAAAAGTACCACCTATAAGTGCCATGGTACTTTACAGTAATAAATATTAGATTTATCAGGAGAGTTGTAGGTGGTAATTTTCACTGTAGTTGTTGGGGAATAATTTAATTTACCGGTTATATTGGCAAATTAATTTTTACTTTTTTGTAAATAGATTGCTGCTAGAGGAGGAACTTTTAATTTTAGAGTGTAAGGGAAATTATGAGTTGCCCGTTTTTCTGTTTGCTGTATTGTATTACCCAAACCGGCACCTCCAAACTGCTTACAGTCACTATTGAAGACTTCTTTAT
>CAYRVO010000188.1:0-3646 GCA_964427565.1 uncultured Halanaerobiales bacterium
TGGCAATTTTTGCGATAATTATTGGTGTAATGTTATTTGTTATTAGTATCTACCGGGGGCTTGATCTATATTATGCATTGATATATGGACTTGGTATTACAGTTGCTATTGTGCCTCAGGCTTTACCTATGCAGATAACTGTGGCCCTCTCTCAGGGAGTAAATAGATTAGCTAAAAAAAATGCAGTTGTAAAAAAGTTATCTTCTGCAGAAACACTTGGATCTACAGATGTAATAGCAACAGATAAAACCGGTACTTTAACAAAAAACGAAATGACTGTAAAAAATGTCTGGTTTGATGGTCAGGAATATGAAATTACTGGTTTGGGTTATAAACCCGAAGGAAATATATTAAATAATAATAATAAGCCATTAAATGATAAAGAAATTGATGAACTGGAGATAATGTTTGATGCAGCTACGATGGCTTCAAATGCAGAAATTCATCCTCCCGATGATAATCATGCAGGATGGTATCCTATAGGTGATCCTACTGAAGCTTCTCTAATAACTCTATCTACTAAATTGGGTACCAGATCTCCGATTGAAGATAAAGAAAATCCTGAGATCCATGAATTTACTTTTGATTCTGAACGTAAAAGAATGAGTTCTATAAGAAAAATCGAAGATGCAAATGTGTTAACTATGAAAGGTGCTCTCAATAGTGTTCTTTCTATAGCGAAATATATTTATAAAGATGGTAAAAAAGTTAAAATAACTGAAAAAGATAAAGAAGAGTTAAAGAAATTGAATAAAAATTATTCGCAAAAAGCAATGAGGGTCTTAGCTATTGCTTATCGTAAACTGGGATCAGATGAAACAGATTTTGTAATTGAAGAAATTGAAAGAGATGTTGTTTTTCTTGGTTTGGTAGCTATGATTGATCCTCCTAAAGAGGGTGTAAAAGATTCCATAGAAGATGCCCATAAAGCACATATTGATACCTTTATTATGACCGGAGATCACGCAATAACAGCAAGAGCTATTGGTAAGGAAATAAATTTGGGTACAGGAGATAATGATGTACAGGTTATTACCAGTAAAGAACTTCAACAGCTTGGTGATAGAGAGTTAAAGTATAAAATGGATACCCATCATTCGCTTATTTTTTCTCGTGTATCTCCTGAAGACAAGTTGAGAATAGTAAAGAAACTGAAAGAGCAGAAAAAAATAGTTTCTGTTACTGGAGATGGTGTTAATGATGCCCCAGCTCTTAAAAGCGCTCATATCGGTGTTGCAATGGGACAAATGGGGACTGATGTGTCAAAAGAGGCAGCTGAACTGGTTTTACTTGATGATAGTTTTCCAACACTTGTACATGCAATTAAAGAAGGAAGAACAATATACAATAATCTTAAAAAGACTGTCCTGGCTTCTCTTACAAGTAATGGAGCTGAACTTTCTATTGTTCTACTGGGTTTGATTGGAGCAGCTATTTTTGGATGGCCGATACCAATACTGGCTATACAGATATTATCTATTGATTTACTGGCAGAAATTTTACCTTTAACGGCATTAACATTTGATCCTGGTTCTGAAAATATAATGCTTGCTCCTCCCCGAGATAGAGACGAGCATATAATTAATAAATCTACTATTGTTGAAGTATTATTTTTTGGTATTCTTATGGGTTTACTGGCTTTTTTCAATTATTATATTTTTGCAAGTAATATTGGAGACAAACTCACAGCTAATCATTACCTATATTCAAGAGCAACTACGATAACCTATTTAACCATTGTAGCCTGTCAATTTGTAAACATTTTATCCAGGAGATATGAATTTACAAGTATTTTTAATACCAATTTATTTAGTAGTAGAAAAATGATATATTCTATTCTTATTTCTATTTTTCTTGTATTAGTGGCTATTTATTCTCCCCTTAATTCTTTTCTGGAATTTACTGCGATCCCTATCACTGATTGGTTTAGAGTATTTATTGCAGGGGGTATTTTCTTATTTGCCTTTGAAGTATTAAAATGGTATAAACGTAAAAGACTTTAAGTTAAGGTATGGAGTCTGAATATATAGTTTAAAAGATTAGTTATCGGTGATATAATATATTTAAGAAGTAGTAAATTGTGCTAAGGATATCGCCCGGGAAACAGCTAAAATAAAAATAGTTGAGGTGGAAGTATCTATATGCAGTGTAAAATATGCCAGAATGATAAATTAGTGGAATTAACTATAGGTAATATATATTATTACTGTTCAAAATGTGGTTTAATATTTATAGATCCAGAATTTATAGTATCTCCAGAAAAAGAACGTAGTCGTTATGAAGAACATAATAATGATTTTAATAATAAAGGTTATGTAAATATGTTTAATAAATTTATAGATAAGACTGTTAGACCTTATATTGAAAGTATTGATAAAGCTTTAGATTTTGGTTGTGGGCCGGGGCCAGTTCTGGCTGAAATACTGCAAAAAGAAGGTATTAAAGTTGATATATATGATCCTTATTTTTTTCCGGATAAAATTTTTGCAGGGAAGAAATATGATTTAATTACTGCGACTGAAGTTTTTGAACATTTACAGGAACCATTTTCTATTATGGAAACGCTTATTAACCATTTAAACAGTGGTGGTTATCTCGCCATAATGACAAATTTTCATCCTGGTGTTGATAAATTTAAAGACTGGTATTATCATAGAGATATTACCCATATTACATTTTATAATCCTAAATCTTTGATGTGTTTAGTAAGTCAATTTCCAGTAAGAAAAGTATTTGATGATAATGAAAGTTATTTTCTGGCACAGAAATATTAATAGAGGAGAGTCTTTTCTTCCTATGTGAGCCTGGGGGTAATGGCTGGAGTTTATTCATTGAATGCTTAAAGAGCTGGTAAAGGTATTATACTAGTGTAGATTATTATTAACTGGGTGATAGTGGTATAAAAAAGGTTTGACTTATTACAGTTACTGTGATAAAGTCAATTTGTCAGGTAAAAAATAATGGTAACACTTACCTGAGTAAAAATACACAGGAGGAATTTTTTTAATGAGTTATAATGGTACAGTAAAATGGTTTGACGGAAAAAAAGGTTATGGATTTATTGAAAGAGAAGATGGAGACGATGTATTTGTACATTTTTCTGCAATTGAGGAAGAAGGATTTAAAAACCTGGAAGATGGTGAAGAAGTAGAATTTGAGATCGTAGAAGGTGACCGTGGTTTACAGGCTGAAAACGTTGTTAAATTATAAAAATATATATTTTTAAAATATAGCAACTGTACCCTGATTATTTGAGATAAGTAGTCAGGGTTTTTAATGTTTATTTTTTTCCGGGATCTATATGAATAAAAACTTCTTTAACATCTTTATTTAAATCTTTTATATGATTTTGAACTTTAACTGAGATTTTGTGAGCTTCTTCAATATTTAGATCCTTATCAACTATAATAGCTAAGTCAATGAGATGATTGGGACCATAGGTTCTGATTTTAATTTTATTTACTGCAATAACTTCAGGTATTTCTTTGACCTGGGTTTTTATTTTTTCTAATTTGTCTTCAGAGGGTAGCCCATCAAGTAATTCATTGACAGCATCACGAAATATTTCTACTCCTATTTTGCCTATAAAGATTGATACAGCAAACCCGGCTATAGGATCAAATATAGGTAATCCAAGTTTACTTCC
>CAYRVO010000189.1:0-3629 GCA_964427565.1 uncultured Halanaerobiales bacterium
TATCAATTTTCTCTATTTTTACTCCCAGAAGACGAAAAGCCTGTAAGGTATGTAGACAATCTTCTCCATTTAGAAAACCCTTAATAATACTTTTCCCCTCAGCAAGAGAAGATATCATAACTGATCTATGAGTAATTGATTTATCGCCTGGTATCCTAATTATTCCTTGCAGATGATTTACAGGATCAATCTTTAATTTCATTTAAATTTCCTCTCTCTGCAAACGAGCTTTTTCCATCATTTTATATATTTTTTCTTTATTATCACTATCAATAATATCTTTGAATTTATTTAATTTAGTTATATAATTATCTATATTTTTAATTATATTTTCTTTATTTGTCAATAATATATCAACCCACATTTGTGGATCACTGGCTGCAATTCTTGTCATATCTTCAAAGCCTGTACCAATTAATTTATATATCTTCTTATTTTCTTTTGTGAAATCTATAAATTCCAGCATCAATGACGTAGAAATTATCTGTGGTAAATGACTGCTAAATGCTAAAAGCTCGTCATGTTCTTCAGGAGTCATCAAAATAACTTTACATCCTATTTCTTTCAGTATATTTATTATTTTATTTAAATCTTTTTCTATTCTATTATCTTCGGATTTGATTAATATATATTTCTTATCAGTAAACAAATCTGCTTCTGCATTCTGGGGACCGCTTACTTCTTTACCTGCAAGTGGATGTCCCCCAATAAATTTAAGTTCAGGAAAAGAAGTATTTGTCTTATTATATATGTATGATTTTGTACTACCCATATCAGTAACAAGTGTATTTTCTAAATTCAATAAGGGATAATAATCCTTTATAACCTTATAAATTGATTTGACAGGAACTGCAATAAATATAATATCGATATCTTGAATACTATTTCTGTCTAATTTATTATCAATGATACCATGCTTTAGTGCATACTCCATATTTTCTTTATTTTTATCATATCCTTTTATCTTTACAGATGGTATATATTTATGCAACGCTAATCCCAGTGATCCCCCTATTAATCCCAGACCTATAATTGCAAGATTATACACTATATATTCCGCCCTACTACCTTACTTATATCTTTTAGTTTTGAAAGTAAGTTATCAAATTTATTGAATTTTAATGATTGCATACCATCACTTAATGCTCGTGAAGGTTCAGGGTGTACTTCAATTAAAAGTCCATCAACACCCATAGCTACTGCACCTTTAGCAGCCTCACCTACTAGATCCCAATGTCCGGTAGCATGGCTGGGATCAATCACTATAGGAAGATGACTCGCTTTTTTTAAAACAGGTATACTAACCAGATCAAGGGTATTTCTCGTATAATTTTCAAAGGTCCTTATACCCCTCTCACAAAGTATTACTTTATGATTACCCGAAGACATAATATATTCAGCAGCCATTAATAATTCTTTATAAGTCGCACTCATACCTCTTTTTAAAAGAACAGGTTTATTTGTTATACCTACCTCTTTTAATAAAAAGTAATTCTGCATATTACGGGCACCTATTTGGTAAATATCTGTATATTTTCCCACTAATTCAACATCACGAGGGTCCATAACTTCTGTTACAATTTTTAATCCGGTTTCTTTTGCAGCTTTCTGTAATAATTTTAAGCCTGTTTCATGTAAACCCTGAAAACTATAGGGAGAAGTACGGGGTTTAAAGGCACCACCGCGTAATACTTTTGCTCCACTTCTTTTTACAGCTTTTGCTGTATCTATAATTTGTTCTTCACTTTCAACTGCACAGGGACCAGCCATGATTATAATATCTTTGCCACCAATAACAATATCATCTATTTTTATACTTGTTCGTGAATCTTTAAATGAATTATTTGCTAATTTATATGGTTCTTGAATCGGTACCAATCTATCTATTTCTGGATAAGCTGCAAGTGAATCAATCAATTCTTCTCTATCAAGATCACCTATAATACCAATAATAGTTTTTGTTTTACCCTGTGATAAATGAGTATTATAACCCAGTTCCTTAACTCTGGTTACAACTTTTTTTACATCTTCTTCCTCAGAATTATTATTCATTATAATAATCATAATTAATTCTCTCCTTATCTCATATTATCTGCCAGGTCAGGTCTCAGCTCTCTAGCTCGTCTTAAATATATATGTTGTAATTTATCAGGATTACAATCTCTGTTTATATAAACCATAATTCTAATACATTTTTTGAGAGAACCTTCTACATTTAATTCCTGGTAACACATCAGGGGGATATCAGTTAAACCCATTTCTCTTGCTGCAACAGCCGGATAAACTTTATCGAGATCACGAGTGGCTGTAAATATAATACTTACTATCTCTCCCTTATTAATATCATTATTACTTATTATTTTCTTTAATAATTTCCTGGTTGAATTCAATATATCACTACGCTTATTCTCTTTTACTGTAATAGCACCCCGGATCCCGCGCATAAATATTCCTCCTGTATCTTATATTTCACCATACATCTTAACAATACCAAGTTCAATCAAAGTACCCTCAGTCCTTATCTGCTCTCCCTTTGACCAGTTTCTGATTACTCTGGAAACTGATGTTATTTCAAACCATAATACTCCCTGATAAGCGGATGCATCAATACTGATTAAATCACCTTCCTGCACCCTGATTGTTGCAATTCCTTCACTAAAATTAGCAATTCTTTGCTGATTTTTCAAAACCCATACTTCCTGTAATGAATAATTTTGCATCAAATCAATAGTAATTGTTTTATATTCCGTTTTTTCAACTACCTTAATCGTTTCTGTATCCCGAAAATTTATATATTTTTGTATTGTATCACCAATTTTACCAAAAGTAATTTCTGTTCTTTCATTCCCGGCAATAATTTGGAAACTAATTAACAACACCAAACAGATAATCAATAAATTTAAAAAATATTTTCCGACTTTGTTAAAAAAATTTTTCATTTTTTTACCTCCCGAGATAATTTTATTTAATATATATTAAAATTACCCCGAAAGTATTTATAATTTACCTAACTTTTTTAATGCAGCCCTGGCTGCTTTCTGTTCTGCTTCTTTTTTACTTGAACCTTTCCCGGTTCCCAGTTTTTGACCCTTAAAGTCAACTTTTATGGTAAATATTTTATTATGATCAGGACCTTCCTCTTCAATAACTTTATATTCAGGTCTCTTTATATTATCCTTCTGAATTAATTCCTGGAGCATTGTCTTATAATCATCAAGATATTCTCCTTTTTCTACAGCTTCTATAATATCTTCTAATATAGACAAAATAAATTTTGATGATTTTAGGTAACCTTCATCTATATACAAAGCACCAAAAATAGCTTCCATAGCATCGGCCAGTATGGAATCTCTATCTCTACCCCCTGTTAATTCTTCACCTTTACCTAGATATAAATAATTTCCAATATCAATTTCTCTTGCTTTTTTAGCAAGAATGGGTGCACTTACAATTACAGCTCTCATCTTGGCTAATTTCCCTTCTGGATAATAAGAAAACTTTTTGAAAATATAGGTACTAATAGTTAAACTAAGAACTGAATCTCCCAAAAATTCAAGTCTCTCATTATTTCTCTTATGCAATTCCTTATTTTCATTAGGAAAAGATTTATGTGTTAAAGCCCTTTCTAA
>CAYRVO010000190.1:0-3622 GCA_964427565.1 uncultured Halanaerobiales bacterium
ATGGACTGCTGCTACAGGTATGAATTCTCAGCAGGCAAATATAGATGTAATATCTAATAATCTGGCCAATGTTAATACAGGTGGTTTTAAAAAGAGTAGAACTAATTTTGCTGATTTAATGTATCGGATTGTTAAACAACCGGGAACACCGAATGCCCAGGGATCACAGATACCGGTAGGAATAGAAGTAGGACACGGTTCTAAAGTGGCGACAACACAGAAATTATTTACACCTGGTAATGTAAAAAACACTGATAATCCTCTGGATCTCTTAATAGAAGGAGAAGGTTTTTTTCAGGTAATGCGTCCTGATGGTACAATGGCATATACCAAAAATGGGTCATTTAAAAGAGATAGCAGTGGTAGGGTCGTTACAGCTGATGGATATGCCTTACAGCCTGAAATAACAATCCCTGAAGATACTACCAGTATATCTATTACATCTGATGGTACTGTTAATATAAAAACAGGTGGAAATAATAGTGAGCAAGTTGGTCAGATTCAACTTTATCGTTTTTCAAATCCGGCTGGATTAAATAGTACGGGCAGAAATTTATATCAACCTACAGTAGCTTCAGGGGATCCGCTTTCAGGTACACCAGGAGAATCAGGTTTTGGGACCATTAGTCAGGGTTTTCTGGAAATGTCAAATGTTAAAGTAGTTGAAGAAATGGTAAATATGATTGCAGCTCAAAGGGCTTATGATGTTAATTCTAAAGCTATTCAGGCAGCAGATGAAATGCTTAAGACAGCTAATTCATTACGCCGTTAATTACTAATAAGTCATAATTTGTAAATAGAGGACTGTATAAAAGATGAGAAGATATAAATATATTTTGTTTGTTATTGTTGTGTTAATGCTGTTAAGCACTGTCAATGTATTTGCAATTGAAATTACTATCCCCCAGCAAGTGAAAGTCAATTATGGTAAGATTACATTAGGAGAAGTTGCTAAAATAAGGGGAGAGAACAATAATAAAATAGAGGCAATAAAAGATTTAGAACTTGACACAGCACCTTCACCGGGATATTCGTCCAGATTAAGCAGAGAATTAATTAGACTTGTTTTAAAAAATAAAGGATATAATTTGGAAAATATTAAACTTAATATTCCCCGGGTTTTTACTGTTAAAACGAAAACAAAAGTAATTTCTAAAGATATGCTGGTTGATTTTGCCAGGGAATATATAAGGGCTCAATTATCCTATTCTGACAGTAAGTTAAAAATTATAATAACGGATAACAATTTAGAAGAAGTGCTAATTCCCGATAGTAATTATAATCTAAAAATTGACAGTAATAAGGATATCCACCTGGGAAATATTTCTTTACCTATCGTTATAAATATTAAGGGTAAAGAATATAAGCGGCTCTATATTTTATTTAAAATTAGTTTAATTCAAAATCTCTATATAGCTAATGAGGATTTAAAGCGGGGTACCAGACTTAAAAGAGAATATTTCAGGCTTAAACAAAAGGAAATAAAGCGTGATATTAGGGGTTTAATTACTACCTGGGATGATAAATACTTTGCGGATAGAGTTTTAAGTTCTTCTCTTAGAGAAGGTGATATATTAACAAAATCTGTGTTAAAAAAACCATTTCTAATAGAGCGGGGAGATACGGTGCAGGCTATTATCAAGGTGGGTAATGTTGAAATATCTACGATGGTTTCTGCCTCTGAAAGAGGGAAACAAGGTGATTATATAAGAGTAGAAAATTTAAAAACAAAACATAAATTTAGAGCCCGGATTATTAATTCGCAGTTGCTAAAAGTTGATGGTGGATGAGAGGAGTGTATAAAATGAGTTTTTTAAAATACTTATTAATTTTGCTCCTGTTATTTAGTTTAACAGGGGTTATCCTGGCTGAAGATAATTCTCTCTGGAATGAAGAAACGGGAAGTCTGTACCAGGATCAACCCCAGTATGTTAAGGGTGATATTATAAGAGTTATTATTAAAGAAGATGCAAGTGCTATTCAGAGCGCAAATACAAATACAAGCCAGGGTAATAGTGTTGAAGCAGAAAGTGGTATGGGAATCCTGGATTTTATAAAGAGTTTTGGTTTTAGTTATTCTGATTCCGGTTCGGCTGATGGAGAGACAAAAAGGAGTGGAACTCTGGAAGCAGATATAACTACACAGGTTACAGAGGTATTTGAGAATGGTAACTTACGGATAACGGGTACAAAAAACATTAAAATAAATGGGGAAGATCAGAAAATTAGTCTTTCTGGTATTATCAGGCCCAAGGATATTGAACTTGATAATACAATTTCTTCTAAGAAAATTGCAGATGCAAATATAGAATATGAAGGTGAAGGGCCTGTTAGTGACAAACAAAAACCAGGCTTATTACAGAGGTTATTTAACTTTATTTTTTAATAGATGAGGGGGTTATAACTTGAAGATTAAACATGGTTCTTTAACTGTAATATGTTTATTGATTATAATAGTGGGATTATCCTCATCATCTTTTGCTGTATCTACACAGGATCCAGTTGTTGATATAAGCAGTATAACACGAATTAAAGGTATCAGGGATAATCAATTACTGGGTTATGGTATTGTAATTGGTCTTAATGGAACAGGTGATTCCAGCAGATCAAAAGCAACTGTTCAGAGTGTAGCAAATATGCTGAATAAATTTGGTGTAAAAGTAGATGTTAATCAGATACGTAGTGGTAATATTGCTGCTGTTATGGTTACAGCCAATCTTCCTCCCTTTGCCCATAAAGGTGATAAGATAGATGTGACTGTTAGTTCTCTGGGTGATGCAGACAGCCTGCAGGGTGGAACATTACTGATGTCACCTTTGAAAGCTGCTAATGATACTGTATATGCAGTAGCTCAGGGTCCAATATCTATTGGGGGATTTAATGTAAGTAGTGGTGGAAATCAGGTAAGGAAAAATCATCCTACGGTAGGACGTATTCCCAGTGGAGCACTTGTAGAGCGCGAGGTTGAAATAGATTTAAATAAGGAATATTTAAATTATCTGCTTGTAAATCCTAATTTTGAAACTGCCCATAGAATTGCTAAAGTTATAAATAATGAATTAGATTTTGGTGGTATTGCCCGGGCCATTGATCCCGGTAATGTAAAAGTAGAAATACCTGAGATATATGAGTGGCGAGTAGTAGATTTTATTGCTAAGGTTAATAGTCTTGATGTGCGTTCAAATGTTAAAGCTAAAGTTATTATTGATGAAAAAACCGGTACAATTGTTTTTAGCCATAATGTACGTATATCGACTGTAGCAGTAGCTCATGGTAGTTTGACAGTAACTATTAATACAACGGAAGAAGTATCACAACCACCTTCATTTTCTGAAGGGGAGACAAAGAAAGTTAGCGATAAAGATGTTGAAGTCGAGGCTGAAGAAGGGAATATTGTAGTAGTTAATAATAAAAATACTATTCAAGATCTGGTAACAGCTTTAAATATTATTGGGGCTTCTCCCCGTGATATTGTTTCAATTATTCAAAAAATCGATGCAGCTAGTGCTTTACATGCAGAACTTGTACTGATTTAGAAGGTTATTAATGGAGATAAATAATGATCAATTATTAAATAAGTATGACTTAGCTATAAATAAACAAAAAGACAGCCTGAAGAATA
>CAYRVO010000191.1:0-3620 GCA_964427565.1 uncultured Halanaerobiales bacterium
ATTGCCCAGGATGTTATATGGTCAAAACATGATAAAGATGGTTATTTTTCTTCTCATCGTGTAATGAGTACAGGAACTAATATAAATATGAGTAATTTTGGTCCGCCAACAGAAAAAAAAATAAATTTCAGAACTGTAGCAGATTGTGCTGTATATAAAAATAGGATTTATGAAGAATGGCTTGTCAGAGACAACTTATGGATAGTAAAACAACTAGGTTTAAATCCCCATAAAGTTGCTAAAAAGATGCTACAAAATAATAATGGTGAAGGCAGTGATTTCCAGAGTGAATTTGGTCTCGGAGAGGCTTTTGAAGGACAATTATACCCTGAAAAATATAAAGCAGGAGATTCAAGTATAGGTGAATTTGTAAGGGAAGTTCTTAATAATGTATATAGTTGTCGCTTATTTAATATGGTGAAAAATTATTATAATGATAATGCTGTTGTTCATTATATTTGTAATCAGGATCTTGTTGGTTATAATGAAATCCAGGGTATGTTAATTAGCCTATTTGCTTCTTTTCCCAATGCAGATTTCAATATTGATCGCATTACCTGTAATCAGAGATCTCAAGATAATGATTGGGATGTTGCAGTTAGATGGAGGTTGAGAGGTTTACATGAAGGTATTGGTTATTTTGCTAAACCTTCAGGAAAACCGGTTGAAATTTTAGCTATTTCCCATTTTCATATAGTTGATAAAAAGATAGAAGAAGAATGGATTACATTCGATGGTCTGGATGTTTTGAAACAAATATATGCACAGAGTGATGAAGATTATGAGATGAAAGATGGAGAAAATGATAAAACAGATGCTAATAATGAATTAGTGGATGAAGAAATTCAAACAGAGATTGAATAAGCTTAAACTTTTTCAGTGTTCAGGAAGATTTCATTTATATTTATTAAGAAATATCCTGATACAAATAAATTATTTGTTATTTGATTATAAAATTTAATTACTAGAAAATAAAGCAGGTGTCTAAAAAGGCATTCTGCTTTTTACTTTTTTGAATATATTTCAAAGATATATTATAATTATATCGTTATATTATTAAATTTCAGCAGTGGAGTTTGACTTTAACCCGAATGTAATCTGTGGATTTCAAAGTTAGCTGGAGATGATATAGATGTTTAAAAAAATACTTAATAAAGCAGTTAAGACACATAATTTGAATATAGAAGAGATCATGTTCTTATTAAAGGTTGAAGAAAAGAACTTTAAAGTTCTCTGTTCTATGGCCAATAGAGTCCGCCAGGAATACCTGGGTAATAACGTTCATATGCGGGGGATTATCGAGTTTTCAAATTACTGTTCCAGAAGCTGTAAGTACTGTGGTTTAAGGAAAGAAAATAAAGAACCGGAGAGATACAGAATTGAACCTGATGAAATCATAAATTTAGGGATTTATGCGGGTAAAATCGGGTACAAAACTATTGTGCTGCAGTCAGGTGAAGATAATTATGAGGCCGATAAAATAGAGTATATTACGAAAAAATTAAAAAAAGAGGCAGATGTAGCTGTTACCCTTAGTTTGGGGGAGAGGGATTTTGCAGAATATAAGTTGTGGAAAAAGGCCGGAGCTGATCGCTATTTATTAAAACATGAAATAGCGGATAAAGATAAATATAATAATCTACATCCCGGTATGAGTTATGAAGAGAGAATAAAGAGATTAAGATGGCTAAAAGAACTGGGTTATCAAACAGGAAGTGGCAATATTATTGGTTTACCTGAGCAAAATGAAGAGACTATAGCACAGGATATTGAGTTATTTAAAGATTTAGATCTGGAAATGATAGGGATTGGACCCCTTATTGCTCATGGCAGAACCCCTTTGAAAAATGTTGAGAATGGTAGTGTGAAGATGACTTTAAAAACAATGGCTATAACAAGATTATTATTACCACAAGCTTTTTTACCATCAACTACTGCCTTAAATAGTCTTGATTCCCGCGGAAGACAAAAGGGATTACAGGCCGGGGCAAATGTAATTATGCCTAATATTACTCCTCCTGAATACAGAAGTTTATACGAAATATATCCAGGTAAAAGACCCCCGGAAGGTAAAATAAAGAATGAATATATAGAAACTAAAACAATGATAGAATCACTGGGCCGGAAGGTAGCTAGTGGATATGGACATATTAAAAAAGATTAATATATTATATTTTCACATTTGAAGGGTTAAATATGGATAGGTAAAACAAAAAAGGGGGTTATTATGCAGACACCTCGAGTAGAAATAAATCTTAATCAAATTCAGGAAAATGCACAGATAATGAAGGAAAAATGCCGGGAAAGAGATATAAAATTAAGTGGTGTAGTTAAAGGGGCAGCAGGAGATATCGAAGTTGCTCGTGCTTTTATCAAGGGTGGTATTGAAAGTATTGGTGATTCGCGATTAAAAAATATTAAATCTTTTAGGAAAGCTGGATTTAAGGAGCAGATGCTTTTATTAAGGCTGCCGCAGTTAAAAGAGGCTGAAGAAGTTGTAAGATATACGGATATCAGTCTTAATAGTGAAGTTGAGACTATAAAAGCTCTTTCTGCTGCTGCCGAGAAGCTTAATAAACAGCATAATATAATTATTATGGTTGATGTTGGTGATTTGCGGGAAGGTGTACTTCCTGAAAAACTTGCCGATATGACTGCCCAGATTGTAGATTTACCGGCTATAAAGATTCTTGGTCTGGGGACTAATGTTGGCTGCTATGGTGGCATTTTGCCCTCACGAAAAAATACACAGGTTCTAGTAGATTTAAAGCAAAAATTGGAGAAAAAATCTCCTTTTAAGTTCAAATATTTATCGGGGGGTAATACAGCGACTACAGTATTATTTGAGGATAACAGTTTGCCTTCAGGTATTAATCATTTGCGAGTAGGTGAAGGTATTCTACAGGGCTCTGATATTACCAATCAGCGTTTTATTAATTACTTACACCAGGATAATTTTATGCTCGTAGCCAGTATAATTGAATTAAAAGAAAAGCCTTCTGTACCCTGGGGTAAAAGTGGACATGATGCCTTTGGTCAGAAACCTGAGTTTAAGGATAAAGGAAAAATGAGTAGAGCAATATTAGCTGTTGGTAAGCAGGATGTAAAAATTGATGGTCTGACACCAGCACTGAAAAATGCTGAGATACTTGGTGCAAGTAGTGATCACTTGCTGCTGGATATCAGTGATAGTCCCGGGAATTTAGAAGTAGGAGATGAGCTTAAATTTCACCTAACTTATGGGGCAATGTTGAGTTTAATGACTTCTCCCTATGTTGAGAAGGTGTATATTTAAAATAAGACATCAATAATATAGCAAGAAAGTGTTAATTCAGGATGGGTGATATAGTAATGAATATATGGTTAATTTTATTTTTCTTATTAGCTGGTTTTACGGCTGGATATTATAATCCACAGGCAAAAAGTTTTATTGAATTTGCAGGCATGATTACTAAAATTGGTTTAATATTTTTACTTATTTCCATGGGAGCCCGAATGGGGATTGATAAGAGGATAATAAATCAGCTTAATCAGATTGGACTGCAGGCTTTAATCATTGCTCTAGCAAGTATAGCAGGGAGTATAATTATCATAAAAATTTTTAGTATGATAATTCAATA
>CAYRVO010000192.1:0-3618 GCA_964427565.1 uncultured Halanaerobiales bacterium
CCGCTGTAATATTTAATCCATATCCTTCTTTTATTCTTTCCGGAATATAATAATCAACTTTAAAATCATAATTATCTAGAAAATAATTATATAACAATGATGTTGAAGTTATACCATCAACATCATAATCCCCATAGACAATAATTCTCTCTCTATTATCTATAGCTCTTTTTATTCTCGTTATTATCTTTTTCATATCATTAAATAAAAAGGGATCATGTAGGTCATCAAGATCACCCTGTAAAAAATTTAAGATTTCCTTTTGTTCTTTAAGCCCTCTTTTAGAAAGTACTTCCAGCATTACTGAATCTATATCAGATATATTGCAGTCTATATCTACATCTTTAATTATCCATCTCTTATTCATCATAATATCACCATTATTCTTCTCCCAAATCTGTATTATGGTTTGCCTTTTTATTATCTTTATCCTGTTTTCCATTATCTGTATCATATTTTGTATCGTGATTACGTGCCAGTTGATCTGATAAATCTTTATTTACTTTTTTTAGTTCTTTATTGCTTTTTTGCAACTTATTAACTTTCCTTTTTAATCTAAACTGTTTGACATAACTAAAAATTCCCATTATCAATGCTCCCAGGGCAACAGCTCCCAGTATAACAACCACCAGAGAAGTATCGAAATGCCAGCTAAAAAAGGAAAGAGAAACAGGAACAGCATTTTGTATTGAAAATATTGCTATCAACAGGGCAAATATAATCCCCATTATTAAAAAACCCTGCATTTTAATCACCTCCTGTTGGCTTTATGTACAGATTTCTAAAATTTAATACCTACCTGAACGAAATATATCTATTAATAGAATAATTCCAAATACACCAGCAATAATATATCCTGCTAATCCCAGCAGAGGTATATTGAATAATATAGGCTTTAAATCAGTCTGCAGTATCATAGATGATCCTATTATTAAGGCAGATACTATTAAACTTATTGACAATCTATTGGATATAATATCGAGTTTATTAATAAGCTTATCCAAATTCATATGTTTAAACTTAATAGTAAACTGATCAGAGGATAATTTGTCTACTAATTTGTTAATTTTAAACGGTAATTTACTACCTGTTTTCTGAAATTTCCAGAACTTTATTATAGCTTTATTAATTAAATTTGACGGTTTTAATTTATGCCCAATTAATTGCAAAAGAAAATCATTACCCACTTCAGTAATATCAAGAGCAGGGTCTATTAATAAGCCAACACCCTCACTGACAGCTATAGCTCTTAATAAAAGAAAAAACTCGCGGGGCATACGAATGTGGAATTTATATATCAATCTCTGAAAATCATCCATAAGCTCTCTAAAGTCTATTTCATTTAGCTTTATTCCATAATATCTATCAAGCAGTTCCTGGAGTTCTTTTTTTAATAATTGTTCATTAATATCTCCAGAAACTATACCTATATCTATTATTTCATCTAAAATTATATCCGTGCTTTTTTTTAGTAAACCAATAAAAAGAATAGTAAATGACTTTTGTACTTCCGGTGTTAAACGACCTACTATTCCAAAATCAATATAGGCAAGTTTGTTATCACCCACAATATATATATTACCCGGATGAGGATCAGCATGGAAAAATCCATCTATTAAAACCTGTTTAAAAAAAGCTTTTGTAGCCAATTTAGCCAGATATTCATTATCTATTTCCTGATTAATAGCTGGTAATTGTTTTAATTTTATACCATCTATCCTCTCCATAACAATTATACGGGATGTAGAAAGTTCTCTAAAAACCCCGGGAATAATTATATCTTGATTATCATTAAAATTATTTCTAAATTTATTAATGTTACTTATTTCCCTTTTAAAATCAAGTTCTTTAAGCAAACTATCACTAAATTCCTCAACTATTTCTACAGGCTCTATAAAATCTGAAAACATATTTCTTTCCCCGGCAATTCTAGCAAAATTTAAAAGTATATCAATATCTACTTTTATTTTATCTTTAATATCAGGACGCTGAATCTTTAATATTACTTCCCGGCCCCCTGTCAATACTGCTCTGTGTGTCTGAGCTATAGAGGCGGCTCCCTGTGATTCTTTTTCTATTTTAAGAAAGTTTTCCTGATAATCCTCACCCATTTCTTCTATAAGTATATCTTCAATTTCGCCAAAATCAACAGGTGGTACATCATCTTGAAGTTTACGAAATTCCTTAATATACTCCGCAGATAAAATATCAGGCCTGGTACTTACTAACTGACCAAATTTTATAAAAGTAGGTCCCAGTTCTTCCAATACATTACGAATTCTGCGGGGCATATTTTTTTTATTTTTTTCCTGTTTATCTTTGACTTTATTTCCTGATGGTAAATATTTATTTAAATTAAGTCTTTCAATAAGAAAACCCAGACCATTTTTTACAAGGACTGTGGTAATCTGTCTGTATCTTTTGAAATGACTCTTCTGTTTGGAGAGATTATAGAACATAAAAATTTCTCCTTTTAATATGGCTTAATTACATAAAACTATTAAACCCCCTTAAAGATCGATAATTGTTATCGATATATTAACTAAAGGGGGCATAAAGTTCATTATTTATTGGCAGTAATCTTTTCAGTCCATGTAACAAGTAGAGGGCTAGCTACAAATATAGAAGAATATGTACCGGCAAACATTCCTATGAAAAGGGCCAGCATAAATGTTTTTATTGAAGCTCCACCGAAAAGATAAATAGCCAAAATAGTTATCAATGTTGTCATTGAAGTATTAATAGATCTTGGTAATGTGTCTATAACTGCTCTGTTTGCAAGCTTTTCAAATGGTGTTTTATACATTAATTTCATATTTTCTCTTATTCGATCAAATATTACTATTGTATCATTTATAGAATAACCGACTATTGTTAACAGGGCAGCCACAAAGGGAGTATTTATCTCTTTACCAATCAGAGCAAATATACCGAGTGTAATAATAACATCATGAAGCAATGTTATAATAGCTACAATAGCAAAACGAAATTCAAACCTGATACTAATATAAATTACAATAGCCACTGAAGCGATTAGTAAAGCTAAAAATGCTTTTCGTCTCAATTCCTGTCCTATTAAGGGTCCCACCATCTCTGTCCTCAGTAGTTCTGTGGAAGGATATTCATCTCTAAAAGCATTTTCTACTTCCAGAATTTGATCAGAGTTTAATTCCTTGGCTCTTATCAGTATACCATGTATTCCTTCTTCAGCAGTCTGCTGTATTTTACTATCTACTGCTATATTTATTTTTTCAAGTACCTTACGCGCTTGATCATTATTTACTTTTTTATCAAACTTAAATTCCATCAATGTACCACCACTAAAATCTATTCCTAAATTTAATCCACTGCTAAGCAAGAATATTAGTCCAATAAGTATTACAGTTGATGATATAATATACCACATTTTTCTTTTACCTAGAATATCCACTATTCATTACCTCCTTTTTACACCAAATGCAGCTTCACTCTTTAATAATTCTGTGTTGGTAAATAAGTCTATTACATTCCTCGTAACAAAGAAGGCTGTAAACATACTTACCAGAATACCTATTCCCAGGGTGACTGCAAAACCTCGTACAGTTCCACTTGTATAATAAGCAAGTATTAATGCCGTTA
>CAYRVO010000193.1:0-3612 GCA_964427565.1 uncultured Halanaerobiales bacterium
TATGTAAAAGTTATATAAAGCATTTTAATAAATAAAAGATAAATAACAAAAGTTAAAGATAGAGATAAAACAAAATTAATAACTTTATTTTTGTATCCCAACAAGAAAACAAAAACAAAGAAAAATATAGGTGTCAATATAAAATATCCCAGGATAGTTATTAGATATACATACAGTCCTGTTATACCAACACTAATTAAAAACTTCTTTTTATTTTCATTAATAGTTATACCAATCTTTAACTTTTTATCTTTTTTAGCCAGGGTTTTAATTCCCATAATAGCACTGCAAATAAGTACTATTAAGAGAATAACTCTAGCCAGAAGTAAACTATTTGAACCGGGAACCATAACTCTGATATCAGGTATCTCAAAAAAGTACAAATATAAAGCCCCTATAAAAAGAATAATAGAGGCTAAAAGATCATTTAACATAATCAATCTCTCCTAATTCATCACTTTATTATAGTACTCATATTCTTTTTCCATAAACTTCGCAAAATCTTCTCCTATTAATAAACCCTTACGTAGATGCAGATATTTACGTTTTTCATATTCTTTATATTGCTCTGTTTTGACAGCTTCTGAAATTAAAGTCAGCAAATGATCTACTGCTTCCTGTGGTGTACCATTCTTTACCCAGACACCGCGCCAGTAACCTGCTGTTAAATCCATTTCTTTTTCTACTGTAGAGGGTACATCTGTAAAGCCTCTAACTCTATTTTCAGTCATGGAAATTATCGGTTTATATTTATCCGAATCCAAAAACGAAAGTACATCACCCGGTTGTTCATGTAAAATATCAACATGTCCACCGGCAAGAGCAGAATATCTCTCTCCTGGCTGATTGAAAGGTATTACTTCAAACTTTACTTCTTTAGCCTTCTCAATTTGATGAATCGTTAAGGCATCAGCACCATTTAAACCAGTAGTTGCTATCGATAATTGCCGGGGATTTTCCCTGGCATAGGCAATTAATTCATTGAAATTGCTAAATCTATCTTCATCACTTCTTATAAACCACATATCAACATTATGTTGAACTTTAGCTACAACACTTATATCTTCTAATGTAAAAGGACTTACACCAGTTACCATATTTATAATACTATCAGTTGTAGCCCCAAAAATAGTATAACCATCTGCTGGTTGCTGTAAGAGATGATTTAAACCCACAGCTGTTTTAGCACCAGGGATATTAACTACAACTATCTCTGTATCGGATATTTCTTCAATCTGTTTTTCCATCATTCGGGCAAACTGATCCGAACCCCCACCTGTACCGAAAGGAACCACCCAGGTAATAGGCTTAGAAGGATATTCACCCCTGGCCTGTACCATATTACAACCCATTAATACTAGTCCTAAAACTAAAAATAATATCATTATTTTCTTCATCATTCCATCCTCCTGTATTTAATATTTTGAATCTTTGTTAAATTGTATTTTTATAATTTATTTTATTGTTTTTTGCAAACTTCATAATATTTTTTGTTAAATTTTTACATGACAAATATAAAACCATCTCAATATTAAGGAAAAGGTTCCAATCTAATTATATTATGAAAGTTATTTGCTTATAAGTAATAAAATGGATTTACAGGCAAATAATATGAACCATATTTCCTGCGGGAAACATGGTAGATACCACCTATATGTATTTTATCATAAAAAAGTTTTTATCTCAAAAAAAATTCATATCCCTAAACATAGTATATAATACCATTTTTTATCTACTAAAAATAAAAAAAACTGCCTCTATTAAGAAACGAATTCCATTATGTTAGTATTAATTCAGTTTGTCGGCCTTCAAAGCTATGAATATGTACTTCCCCATCTTTTTCAGGTGGGAAAAAGTCATTTGATTGAGCGTAAAATCGGAAAAAAGCCTTATTCATTTGTCTTCAACCTTTCCTGTAAATTTTCACTATCTTCTCCCACCAGCTTTTATTATCCAGATACCAGTTAATCGTTTTCTCTATACCCCGTTCAAAAGAGTATTCAGGTTCCCAGCCCAGTTCAGTACTCAGTTTACTATAATCAATAGCATATCTGCGGTCATGTCCAGGTCTGTCTTTAACAAAAGTTATTAACTCTTCTGATTTACCCAATTTTTTTATAATTAATTTAACTATATCTATATTTGCTCTTTCATTATTACCACCGATATTATAGACTTGTCCTGACTGTCCCCTGTGTAAAATCATATCCAGAGCCCGACAGTGATCTCTAACATGAATCCAGTCCCTTATCTGCTGTCCATCACCATAGACAGGTAACTTTTTTCCCTTTAGGGTATTGACTATCATCAATGGTATCAATTTTTCCGGAAATTGATACGGTCCATAATTATTGGAACATCTACTAATATTAACCGGTAACTTATATGTTTTATTATAGGAACTGACCAGTAAATCAGCACTGGCTTTGCTGGCAGAATAGGGACTACTGGGATCCAGGGGGCTTGTCTCCTCAAACAATCCCTCAGAACCAAGAGAACCATATACCTCATCAGTGGATATTTGCAAAAACTTTACTCCCGGTTTATATTCAGGATATCCATTTTTATCTGTCCCAGTCATCCACTGTGAACAAGCATTATCAAGTAATACCTGGGTTCCCTGTACATTGGTCCTGATAAATACTTCCGGATTCTCAATACTCCTATCAACATGTGATTCAGCAGCAAAATTAACCACATAATCAAAATTATAGTCAGTAAACAATTCAGTAACTAAATTTCCATTGGCAATATCACCTTTTATAAATTTATAATTTCCATTATTTTCAAGATTTTTTAAATTCTCAAGATTACCGGCATAGGTAAGTAGATCCAGGTTAACCACCACATAATCCCTGTACTTTTCAAGAACATAGTGAACAAAATTGCTGCCAATAAAACCGGCACCACCGGTTATCAAAATATACTTCATTATTATCTACCACTCCTGTATTTACATCCTGAATTCAAAATCAAGGTCTTTGAATTGACCGCATTTTTTATACCTCTCTGATAATATAATATCATCTATTTCAACAACTGGCCAATCTATATTAATATCGGGGTCATTCCAGATTATACCACCTTCTTACTCTAGACAATAAAAAACGGTACATCTTCTATAGGCTCGGTAATAATAATGCCCGTGTATCAATCCCTATTCTCACTAAAAACACTCCATATCTGTCTGATAGTTATCTTACTCTGTTTTAAGGGAATAAATATTGCTATTAAACTGTAGATAATAGCTGCTAAAATATAACGTAGATAATATTGTATATTATTAAACTTATATAGATAAAGCCCTGTTAGCAACAAAGCCACTATAACCCAAATGACTTTACGGACAACAGCTCTAAAGGGTATAATCCAGGCTAAAATCCTTTTTGTCAGATAATAAATCACAACTGCATACAGAAAATAGGATACCAGGGTAGTATAGGCAGCAGCAATATAGCCAAAATGGGGAATGAAAATAAAGTTTAAAATTATATTTACTAAAGCTATGCCCAGACCACCGTACATCATAACTTTTGTTCTCTCTTCAAATTCCAGAGGTTTATGTCCATACATTGCCAGATGCCAGATAAACAATCCCAGACTTACAATAGG
>CAYRVO010000194.1:0-3608 GCA_964427565.1 uncultured Halanaerobiales bacterium
AGCATACTGACTACAACTATGGGAACAATAATTAAAGCAATAAACATCAATGAACCCTGAACAAAATCAGTCCAGCTAACAGCTAAAAATCCTCCTAATACCGTATATAATCCAATAACAATTACTGTTAAATAAACTGCTATTGTATAATTAATGCCCAATATATTTTCAAATAGAATACCGCCCGATACCAATCCTGCTGGTACATAAAGGGTAAAAAATAAAAGAATAGCCAGGGCAGAAACTATTCTAAGTGAATGAGAATCATCCTTATAACGATTTTCTAAAAAATCAGATATTGTTATAGCATCAACTACTTCTGTATAACGGCGAAGCCTGCTGGCCGTGAATTGCCAGTTTAAATATGTACCTGCTGCCAGTCCAATACCTATCCACATAGCATTAAATCCACCAGCATAAATTGCACCCGGAAAAGCCATAAGTAACCAGCCACTCATATCACTAGCCTGAGCACTCAAAGCAGTAACATAAGGATTTAATGAACGACCACCGAGAAAATAATCAGAAATGTTTTCATTTTTACGATAATAATAATAACCTATCAATAACATCCCTACAATATAGATCACAAATGTTGTAATAGTAGCATTCATTGTTTATCACCCGTTTCTGCCAGTATTAAACGTAATAAAGATAAAACTACCAGTAGTGCATTAGGAACAAGCAACCAAAACCATGTAGCAAAAGGTAAATTATACTCCATAATCTCTTCTCCTTTCAATAATTTAAAATGATAATACCATAAAACACCCGCCATGTCAAGTTTATGTAAGGTTTAATTTTCCCATTATTTTGACTATTTTTTATATATAAATTTCTATTTTGGGAAAGGATATTAATGAATAATACAGAAGTATTAAGTAATAATGAAAGGAGGAATGTAAAATGATTACAACAGTTACCTTAAACCCTTCTATAGATAGGGAATATTTTATTAACACATTAAATATATCAGAAAATCAATTTATTTATGATGATCAGGATTTAAGAGTTAATCCAGGAGGTAAAGGTTTACTAACAGCTATCAACTTAAAGAATCTTGGTTATCATGATGTACAGAATATTGGTTTTATTGGTGGCAAGCAGGGACTATTTTTCGAAAAAATGGTCCAGGAATATAAGATTACAACAAATTATATTTATACAAGTAATGAAATGCGCAATAATATTAAAATAATAACAAAAAATCCACCACACAGTACACAGCTAAATGATTATACATATAATGTAAACGATAAAAATGTAGAAGACTTATTAAAAAGATTTAGACGGGGTATTGTAGATAGTGATTTTATAATGATCTGTGGATCAATTCCTGAAGGAGTAAACTTTGATATATATAGGAAAATGATTAATATCTGTAATGAACTTGATAAAGATGTCTATCTGGAAGCAAGTGGGGAAGCACTCAATAGAGCCCTTAGTGCAAAACCAAAATTTGTTACTCCATATTTTAAACATACCAATAAAATATTAGATGAAGAAATAAATGATTATGAAGATTATATCCGGGCAGGCAAAAAATTAATTGAACGTGGTGCCCAGTATGTAATGTTACCCTACCACTGTAATAGATTACTATTTAGTGCAGAGAGAACATTTTGCCTTTCCCCGGGAGATTTATGTATAAGAAACATTGTAGGTGCCGGTGATGCTTATAATGCTGGATTTTATGATTATATTTTTGTTAATGGTTTTGATTTTCTAGAAGCAAACAGATATGCCGGGGCAGCGGCTCTTGTTATTGCCGAAGAAAAAAACATTTTTATTAATAGCCGGGATCAAATAGATGATAATCTGGATAGATTGATTATAGAAGAACTGGAGGTTTAATAATGATAGTAAAGAAATATATGATGAGAACCCTCAATTCTGTCTGTGAAAATGATACCATTGCAGAAGTGATTAAATGTATGTATAATACAGAAATGTCTGTACTACCGGTGGTTAATGAAAAAAATATATTCCTGGGCACTATCTATGGAAACAATGTCCTTCGCAATATTATACCTGAACAATATGGTTTTCTGGACAGTCACAAATTATTACATGAAATTAACCAGGCCGCTGAGAGTCTAAATGAAATTAAAAATAGGCATGTCAAAGATTATATGTCAAAAAATACCAATCCGGTTAAAGAAAATGATAAAATGAATAATATTGCTGACATTATGCTTAATAATAAAGAATCTATATTATTTGTTACCAACGACAATGGTAATTTACGCGGATATATATCCCGGGCTGATTTACTCTATTATCTACTGGAAGTAACAACCGAACAAAACTGAGGTGTAATAATTATGGAAACAGAAATTGTAACTGAGTTACAGAAATTACAGGAATGGATTTTTATCAATCAGGCAGGAGATAAATCAATATATATTATAGGATTGTTAATATTTTTATCTCTTATTGTAGTTAATATTGCCAAAAAATATAAAGTACCAATAGTTGTGGGTTATGTTTTTCTGGGCATCTTGCTCAGTGTTAATATAGTAGAATGGATACCATTTTTGACACCAGCACAAAAAGAATGGTACTCCTTTACAATTGAAAGTTTTGATTATATTACAAATCTTGCTCTGGGTTTTATTGCTTTTACAATCGGAAGTGAATTATCAATAAAATTATTCAAAAAACTGGGTAAAAGCATAAGTATTATAGTAATATTTGAAACAACATTTGCTTTTCTGTTAGTAACTCTGTCTATTTTCTTATTGGGTCAACCCTTATATTTAGCCCTTCTACTAGGTGGAATAGCTTCCGCTACAGCACCGGCAGCTACAGTTATGGTCCTGAAAGAATATGAAGCTAAAGGACCCCTTACTTCAATGATTATGGCCATAGTTGGTATTGATGATGCCCTGGCTTTAATTATTTTCAGTATAATAGAACCTATTGCTATTATGCGTTATTCCGGGGAAGCTAGTTTAACTCTTATAAATTCACTGGGTAAACCACTGTTCGAAATCTTTATGTCAATTACCCTGGGTTTCGTTTTAGGATATATAGGCCAATATGTTATTACAGATCAGGAAAATAAAACAAAGAAAATATTAACCCTGATATCAACAATAGTAGGTACTCTGGCTATTGCTAACCTTATCAATGCTTCACCTTTAATAGCCAATATGACTGTAGGCTTTACCTTTCGTAATTTCGCACGCAAAAACCTGGGTATTGCAGATTATATAGATACGATAACTACTCCACTTTATGCCATGTTTTTTATTCTGGCTGGTACAGAAATCCGCTTTAATCATATCTTTTCAGTCAGTTTCCTGACAATTGCCTTAACCTATATTATCGCCAGAATTATCGGTAAAACAGGTGGAGCATCACTGGCAGCCTGGCTGGCAAAAACACCTGATAAAATAAGGAAATACGTAGGTCTCGGGCTATTTCCACAAAGTGGTGTTGCCATTGCTCTGGCATATACAGTTCAAAAAGATTTTTCTTCTGCTCCCGAAATAGGTCTACTTATTTTTAATACCCTGCTGTTTACTGCTGCTTTAACAGAAGTTATAGGCCCTCTGGCCACAAAATATGCAGTTATTCAGGCTGGTGAAGCTAAAAACACATAA
>CAYRVO010000195.1:0-3559 GCA_964427565.1 uncultured Halanaerobiales bacterium
TGTAAATTTTAATATACCTCATATAATCATGGGAATATGGCCCATAAGTTTCTACCAGGTAGCCGTAAACTAATCTGACTATGAGGGAAGTGTACCTAGGTTTCCGCATTTTAGGGGAGAAGTATGTCTTAATAAAATGGCAGGTCCAAGCGGTACAAATTACACCGAAGGGATAAAAGCCCAGGCGGGGAGGTTCTACTCTTAGTAAAGTAGTGAGCCACTCGTTCGGGCTTTTTTGTTTTTAAAAATCAAATGAGGTGATTAAATGAAGGTTCTTGTTGTAGGTAGTGGAGGTCGGGAACATGTAATTGTCTGGAAACTAATGCAGAATTTAAAAGTAGAAAAGATTTTCGTTGCTCCTGGTAATGCAGGTACTGCTCAAATAGCAGAAAATATTGATATTGAAAGTACTGATATCAAAGGTTTACTTGCCTTTGCCAGAAGAGAGAAAATTGATTTTACTTTTGTTGGACCAGAAGCACCACTGGTAGCAGGTATTGTTGATGTTTTTGAAAAGGCTGGATTGAATGTCTTTGGACCCCAGAAAAAAGCGGCACAGCTTGAAGGTAGTAAAGTTTTTGCTAAAAATATTATGAAAAAAAATCATATACCTACTGCTGATTATGAAGTTTTTTCAGATCCTGAACAGGCAATAGCTTATATAGAAAAAATTGGAGGTCCAATAGTTGTTAAAGCCGATGGATTGGCAGCTGGTAAGGGTGTTACTGTAGCTAAAGATAGAGAGGAAGCTATTGTAGCTGTAAAAGAAGCAATGATAGATAAAAAGTATGGACAGGCGGGAGAAAAAGTTGTTATTGAAGAATGTTTACAGGGAGAAGAGGCAACTGTAATGGCTTTTACTGATGGCAAAACAGTTGTTCCTATGGTACCCTCTCAGGATCATAAACCAGCCTATGATGGTGGTAAAGGCCCCAACACAGGAGGGATGGGTGCCTATGCACCAGCTCCTGTTATAGAAAAAGGATTACTGGAAGATGTTAAAGATAATATTTTAGTACCTATTGTCAAAGGACTACAGGATGAAGGTATAGATTATAAAGGGGTTATATACTGTGGATTGATGATTGACAAGGATAGTGTTAATGTTCTTGAATTTAATGTACGTTTTGGTGATCCCGAAACACAGGTAGTATTACCTCTTTTAAAGAATAATTTACTAACAATTGCTGAAGCTATACGAGAAGAAAAATTAAGTAAAATTGATATTGAGTGGTTTGAAGAAAGAATGGTTTGTGTAATTATGGCTTCAGGGGGATATCCAGTTAAATATGAAAAAGGTAAGGAGATTACAGGCCTGAATAAGGTCAAGGATACAGAAGGAGTGACTGTTTTTCATGCTGGTACAGAAAAAAAAGATGATAAATTACTGACTGCAGGGGGCAGGGTGTTAGGAGTAACAGCAATCGGTAATAATTTTGAAAACACAATTGATAAAGCCTATAAATCTGTAGAAGATATAAAATTTACTGATGCCCATTACCGTAAGGATATTGGTCAAAAGGCATTAAATCGTTAATCTAAAAAAATAAATTTAGATTATATAAAATTTTAATAAGAAAGGGGCATAAAATATGAAAGTAGGTGTTGTAATGGGAAGTGATTCAGACCTTCCTATTATGAAGAAAACAGTGGAAATGTTAAAGAAATTTGAAATCGAATATGAATTAAAGGTTATATCTGCTCACCGGACACCTGATTTTGCAGCAGAATATGCAAAAACCGCAGAAGAAAGAGGATTAACAGTAATTATTGCCGGGGCAGGTAAGGCAGCCCATTTGCCCGGTGTACTTGCTGCTTATACTATATTACCTGTAATTGGAGTACCTATCCGGACATCGACTTTGGGAGGTGCTGACTCACTGTATTCAATGGTTCAGATGCCTGGTGGAGTACCGGTGGCAACAGTAGCTTTAAATGGTGCTAAGAATGCAGCTTTACTGGCAGTCCAGATTATGAGTACAGCCAATAAAGAATTGAGCACCAAATTTAAGGAATATAAACAGAAAATGTCTGCAGACGTAAAACGGACTTCCCAGAAATTGGAAAAAATGGGTTACAAAAAATATTTAGAGGAATGATTGCTATGAAATCTCGTAATATCTTTGATAATATCAGTCCCCTTGATCATCGTTATTCTTTAAGGACTGAAAAATATCAACAATATCAAAAATATCTATCAGAAGAAGCAAAAATTAAGTATCAAATAAAAGTAGAGGTTGCTCTGGTTAAAGTACTGGCCGAATATGAGATATGCAGTAAACAGGTAGCAGAAGAAATTGAAAAAAAATCTTCAGCAATTAATGCCCAGGAAGTCTATGAAGAAGAGAAAAAAACAAAACATAATATCAGAGCTCTGGTTAATTGTATTCAGAGACGTATCAGTCCTGAGGCCAGACCTTTTGTTCATTTTACTGCTACTTCTTTTGATATTGTAAATACTGCAAATATGCTAAGGTATAAGGAAATAAGTCAAGAAGTACTGATACCGACACTAAAAAAACTGGAAAAAGTATTAATGGATATTGCTCTCCGGGAAAAGAATACTGTTCAAGTAGGTAGGACACACGGTCAGCATGCTGTACCGGTTACTTTTGGATTTACAATGGCTGAATATGTTAGTAGGCTAGGAAATAGGATTAAAAAGATTCAGGAAAATACACTTGCTTTACGGGGTAAAATATCAGGAGCTGTTGGGGCTTATAATGCTAGCTCCCTTTTCTTTTCAGATCCTCAGGAATTTGAAAAAAAAGTACTGGCTGAACTGGGACTTGAAGCAGGCATACATTCTACTCAGATAGTAGAAGCTGAATATATTACAGATTATATACATTCATTGATATCCTGTTTTAGTGTACTTGCTAATTTTAGTGATGATATGAGGCATCTGCAACGTTCTGAAATTGGTGAAACCGGTGAATATTTTAGTGAAGATCAGGTTGGTTCTTCAACTATGCCCCATAAAAGAAATCCCATAAATTACGAAAATGTAAAAAGTATGTGGAAGCAGTTTATGCCCCGTATGATAACTGTTTATCAGGATCAAATTTCCGAACATCAGCGGGATTTAACAAATTCTGCTTCCGAGAGATTTTTACCAGAAGTAATAGTTGGACTTTTATTATCTACCAATAGATTATTAAGGGTAAGCAAAAAAATGGCAGTAGATTATAAGAATATAGAAGAAAATTTTGCTCAAAATAAAGATTTTATTGTTGCAGAACCCCTGTATATTTTACTTGCTTCCTGTGGTCATCCAGATGCTCATGAAGTGGTACGTAAACTGACTCTCAGGGCAGAAGAAGAAAATAAGACTTTAAGGGAACTTATCAACAGTGTGGAAGAATTACAGCCCTATCTAGATAAATTCACAGTTAAGCAGAAGGACTTACTGGTAAATCCAGAAAAATATACAGGTATTGCTGCTAAAAAGACTGAAGATGTTGTTAATTATTGGCGGCAAGAACTTGCATTAAAGTAATTATAATTGATGTCCTTGACCTTGACATTAAGGAGATGAGAATCAAATGGAAATAGAGAA
>CAYRVO010000196.1:0-3533 GCA_964427565.1 uncultured Halanaerobiales bacterium
AAAGAAGCTTTAAAAAAAGTTAGTTATATAAATTAAGTTATAAGAGGTGATAAACGATTTTAAAGTAAAGATGCCTAAATTTGAAGAAGTTCTATAGCGCTGAAAGAAAAGAAATATTGCTATATTATAGATAGTCAAAAATTTTTATTGGAGGAATAGCTTTATGCTAGAAAAGCCATTAATGAAATTAAAGAATATTACAAAAGAATTTAGTGGAGTAAAAGTACTAAAAGATATTAACTTTGAAGTATATCCAGGAGAAGTTCATGCCTTAATAGGAGAAAATGGAGCAGGTAAAAGTACTCTGGCAAAAATTATGAGCGGTATCCATTCTCCCGAAAAAGGTAAAATCATTTTTGATGAACAGGAAATAACAATCGATTCGCCGCAAACTGCTCAACAATTGGGAGTAGCTTTTATTCATCAAGAGCCCCTATCCTTTCCAGATTTGAGTGTTACTGAAAATATATTTGTTGGTCATTTTAAGTCAAAAAATAATACTTTTGTGGATTGGTCAATGAGATACAAAAAAGCTCGAGAACTTCTTGATTCACTTGGAGTTAAACTTAATGAACGGGCAAGGGTTGGTAATTTATCTGTTGCAGATCAGCAAATGGTGGATATTGTAAGTGCTCTTTCCCTGGACTCAAAGTTAATAATAATGGATGAGCCCACTTCTTCTTTAACTCCCCAGGAAGTAGAAAATTTGTTCAATATAATAAGACGTCTACAAAAACAGGGTAAAGCTATTATATTTATTGGCCATCGTCTAGAAGAAGTAAAAGAAATATCCCAAAAATTAACTGTATTACGTGATGGTGAAAAAATTAATACCTGTATGATTGAAGAAGTGAGTGAAGATGAAATAATTCGAATGATGATTGGGAGAGAAATGAAGGAATTAATTTCAAAAGAAGAAATTTCAACCGGAGAAATAGTATTAGAGGTGGAAGATTTATCTAGAAAAGGGTATTATAAAAATATTTCATTTGATTTAAGAAAAGGCGAAATTGTTGGGGTAGCTGGGCTGGTTGGAGCAGGTAGAACTGATGTAGCTAAAACTCTATTTGGAATTAATTCTGCTGAAGAAGGTGCAATTAAAATTAGAGGTAAAGAAGTAGAAATAAATAACTCTAGAAGAGCTATAGATAATGGACTGGCATATGTTCCTGAAGATAGACAGCAGCAGGGTTTGTTTTTACCTATGTCTGTTGAAAAGAATATTACTTTTCCCATTCTTAAATCAATTTCAAAATTAGGCTTGGTAAAGAGAAAAAAAGAAAGGAAGATAGCTAGAGATTATATTAATAAATTACAGATAGTTTTAAGAAATAAAAAACAACCAGTTAAGGAATTATCGGGTGGTAATCAACAAAAAGTTGTTTTATCCAAATGGTTACTGACTGAACCACAGATATTAATTCTGGATGAACCAACCCGTGGGATTGATGTGGGTGTAAAGGGTGAAGTTTATAATATGATAAATGAATTGGCTGGAGAAGGTAAAAGTATATTAATGATATCCTCTGAGTTACCTGAAATTTTAACTCTAAGTGATCGAATTATTGTTATGTGTGAAGGTCAAATTACCGGTCGATTTACCAGAAAAGAAGCAACCAAAGAAAAAATTATGACTGCTGCAATAAAATTGTTCAGGGGGGTGGAGGATCTTGGATAATAATTCATTAAATCAAGGAAATATTTCATTTTATCAGAAGTTAATGCGTTTTAGAGAAATGGGGATAGGATTTATTATTATCTTAGTTTTTGTAATAGCTAGTATTATCGAACCCCGATTTTTAAAATATAATAATTTACGAAGTATTATGTTGTATGTCCCTTTAATGGTGGTAGTGGCAATGGGGCAATTAATGGTCATTGTCAGTCGTAATATTGATTTATCTATAGGTTCCACTTTAGCTTTTAGTGGAATGTCTGTTGGATTGTTATTAATAAAATATCCTGATTTCCCTATCTGGCTTGCCTTTTTACTGGGGATTTTAATTGGAGCTGTTTTAGGAGCCATAAATGGTTTGCTTATTACTGGACTTGATTTGCCAGCTATTATAGTAACACTGGGGACTTTAAATGTCTACCGGGGGTTATCATTTATTATTAGTGGGGGGAAACAAATTGATCCAAATTATATACCGGTAGATTTAATTAAATTATCTCAAACTTCTCCTATTAAAGTGCCCTGGATTGTAATATTTGCTATAGTAATAGTAATTATAGCATACATATTTCTTAATTATTCTCATATTGGCCGGGAAATTTATGCAATAGGTAGTAATCCGGACGCAGCTAAACTTCGGGGTATTAAAGTAAAATATATTTTATTATTAATATTTACTATTACTGGGGCTGTTGCTGGTTTTGCTGGTATACTATATGCTTCTCGATTTGGTTATGTAAATCCAGGAATAACAGGAGTTGGTTTTGAATTAAAAGTAATTGCAGCAACCGTTATTGGTGGGGCAAGTATTACTGGCGGTATCGGAACTGTGTTAGGAGCTGTTTTAGGCTGTACCCTTCTCGGTGTAGTTAATACAGCTTTGTCGGTTCTTGGTATTTCAGCATTTTGGCAGAAGGCCAGCTATGGGATCATAATTTTGGTAGCATTAATAGTAGATAAATTAATTCGTAATAAGTTGGAACATCAAGGGAAAAGAGGTGAACGTGCATGAGTATAGAGACAGAACAATTATCATCAAAAATGGTAAACGGAGAATATAAATGGAAGAAATGGTTATTTCGGCCGGAATTAAGTACAATAATTTTGTTTATTATTACCTGCTGGATAAGTTCTCGATTATCACCATATTTTGCAGATATTGGATATATTCTGGATTCAACATCAATGTATATAGAATATGGAATTGTGGCTTTAACTATGACATTTATTATTGTTAGTGGAGAAATAGATCTTTCAGTAGCTTCGGCAATAGCCTTAGTTGGATGCGTTACAGCAACAGTTTTTAATGCAGGAGTAAGTATGGGGTGGTCAATAGTAATTGGATTATTGTTAGGTATTTTTTTAGGAATGTTTAATGGTTTAATCATTACAAAGTTAGAACTTCCTTCTATAATTGTAACTATCGGTACTATGACATTATATAGAGGGATAGCTCAAATATTATTGGGTGATCATTCTCTGGGACATTTTCCGGGCTGGTTTCAGGGCATTGATTATCATTATATAGGAATTTTTCCATTTCCATTAATTATATTTTTGATTTTAGCTGTGATTATGGGTTTAATATTAAATTTTACACTTTTTGGAAGAAAAGTTTATTCCATTGGTACAAATGAAACTGCTGCAATTTTTTCGGGAGTTAGAGCAAATTTTATTAAAATAATTCTTTTTTCACTTTCAGGTTTGGCGGCAGGTATAGGTGGGATAATGATGATTTCACGTCTCGGGGTAGCCCGCTATGATATGGCTTCAGGAGGAGAATTGGATATAGTTCTTATAGTTTTGTTGGGCGGGACCGATATTTTTGGAGGTAAAGGTAATATTATAGGAACTGTTA
>CAYRVO010000197.1:0-3526 GCA_964427565.1 uncultured Halanaerobiales bacterium
TCTATTCCCTTCAGTTCAATATCCATTTCTTTGGCAACCAGATGACCAACTACATTCATACATCCGGAAAGAGCACCGAGAAGATATTCAACAGGGTTGGGACCAGCATTTGTTCCATGAAGATTTTCCGGCTCATCAATAACCATTTCAAAATTTCTAGCTTTTACTACTGTTTTTGTTGGATTTTCACTATTTGCCTTAACCTTAAAAGTAATATCAGACATTTATTAACATCTCCTTTCCTTTATTATTATTCTATTTTCATCTTCATTATCCTTTATTTTCTACCTAATTAATAGTATTTTATTACAAAATATTTTACCCCTATAACTTAGCTTGATTAATCTTTTGCTAAAAATCCTGTGCCCTTAACAATTTTTATAAATAAAATTCCACCTATTATTAAACTTAAGTAAAAAATGAAAAAACGCCAGAGAGCAACAAAAATTCCCAGTATATAACCAGGTACCATAAATTTAAATAAATAAGCAATACTCAATTCAGCCCCTCCACTACCCCCTGGAGTAGGGATAATAGGTTGAATAAAATTAAAGACCAGCTGGGCCAAAACAACAGGGAATAACTTAACATTAATACCCAGTCCTTTTAATAAAATAGGTGGTAATAACAAATAAAATATCCAGTATAATATAGTATAAAATATTACCAGAAAAAGGTCTTTTTTATTTGTGGATAATATCTCCAAACCCTTATTAAAATATTTTACTTCTTTTTCAATATATCCTTTAAACTTCTCCAGTTTGTCCTGCGTAAAAAAATTCTTGATGAAAGTAAAATTTATTATCCAGTTAATTAATGAAATTGCCCACTGAGTATTAAATATTAAGACTATAACTGCCAGTATAAACACTACTACAATTATAAGAGCTAAATAAAACAACTTACTTATCATTGGTCCCATATTTAAATATTCTCCCCAGGCTACAAGTAATAAGGGAGGTGCAATTAAATAAAAAAGTAATTTGAAAATGTTATCAAGTACTGTAATTGCAATAGATTTACCCAGGGGTAATCCTTCACGATGAATAAAATAAATTATAAAAGGTAATCCTCCGGAAGAAGAAGGAGTGATATGGGCTACAAAAGCACTGGCCAAATAAATATTAAACATCTTGCTTAAAGAAACTTTTCCTCCCATACTGATAACCAGTAATCTCAATTTTAAAGATTTTATAAACCAGAACATGAAAGTAACATATATTGCCAACAATAGATATCTTATATCAATTTGAGTAAAAATTTCAAGAGTAATGTCATCTTGAGTATAGAGTATTACAGCTATAATAGCTATAATACTAACACTTACTGAAAGAATTATACCTTTCCGTACTTTTTTTCGTGAAAGTTCCATTAAATGACTCTCCTATAGGCAAGCCCACGAGGATTTCTGCTTCTTAGAAGTGGTAATCCAGTATATATATAATCATCTTCTTTAGCTTTTGAAAGAAAATGATTATATATATACCTTGCACAACCAACTGATTTGTTTATTAATATTTGAGGTTTACAAGCAGACTTTAACTTCTATCACCACTTTTAACAAGGTATATCAAGCCAAATATTTGTTGTAACCAGCCTTTCCGGCCAGTAGTCCCCTGTAAGTCTTTATTAATTTATCAGCCATTCTGGACATAGAATACTTTTCTCCCTTTTTCAGGGCATTTTTGGCATATAATTTATATCTTTTTTTATCAGTTAATAGTTCTATTACCGCCCGGGCAAAAGAGTGTTCTTCAGGTTTAACCAGTATTCCAGTTAGACCATTATCAACCATAACTTTTGTTCCTGCTTCATTAACAGCAACCACAGGTAAACCCGCAGCCATTGCTTCCAATGTCACCAACCCCTGTGTTTCAGTCAGAGAAGGAAATACAAATAAATCAGCTGTCATATAAAAATTATGAACTTTTTCAGGATACTGCCAGCCAGTAAAAATTACTCTATCTTTAATATTATAATTTTGTGCTAATTTTTCTAGCTTTTTTCGCCTTGGACCATCCCCAACTAGCATTAATTTTACATTGGGAATGTTATTTACTATTTTAATAAAAGTTCGCAATAAAAAATTTATATTTTTTTCTTCTCCCAGTCTACCCACAAATAATAATATTTTTTCTCCATTATCAATACCATATTTATCTCTTATCTTTAAGTTTTTATCCAGCTGATATTTATTAATTTCGACACCAGTAGGTATAGTAATCATAGGTGTTTTAATATCTTTCTTTTTTAATTGTTTCTGTACATAATCACTGGGGGTAATAATCAAATTACAGCTAGAACAGTATTTTTTACTATGTTTTATAGTTATTTTTTTTATTATTCCCGAAGCAAATGGTGCATAGTGAGCATACTTTTCATATAATGTATGATAGGTGAAAACAAGGGAGATATTATTTTTTTGGGCAATAACTTTTCCCAACCAACCCATTAAAAAAGGAGAATGAGTATGAATAATATCCAGATTTAATTTATTAATTTTTGATAATAGTTTAATATTAAAAGGTACAGCCAGCCTAAAATTGGTCCCCGTAAATGTAGGTATAGATTTAAAGCGAAACACATTTTCGTCATGTTCTTCTATATTCGGGTAATCAGGAGCAAAAATATATATCGTATGCCGTCTTCTCTTTAAATAACTACTGAAACTTATTATTGATTTAACTACTCCACTTACATATGGTTTATAACTATCTGTAAAATATCCAATCTTCATATTGATCACCCCATTGAAAAAATAAAATTTTATACTACCTGCATCAAATTAAGCTTTGACATCCTCCCCCGCCGATTCACTTTGCTAATATAGGCACTCAAGCACTTAGATTATTACCATCTAAGCAAATTGTTGTTCAAAATATCTAGCAGCAATGTATGATTGCAAACATTTGTACGTTTTATAGGCTTTCACAAAAGAAAAATATAGACTATTCATCCCCGCTGATTACATCAATGGGGCTTTCTCGGCTGAACTTCGGTAATGATTCCAGTATTTGCATTACATCATCCACTTTTATATCTGCCATACATGGTACTGAATATTTACCTCCCAACTGTGGTCGACATTCAGGAAAATACTGTTTGAAATTCCCCAACCAGTGAAAACAGGGGCTACACTCCCGTTCCTGCCTGACTATTTTATATTTAGTCCCATAAGGATGAAAATTAGAAGGATTAGTGGGACCGAAAATTGAAACTACATAAGTATTCATAGCTGCAGCAATATGCTGAGGTGCTGAATCATTACCAATAAAAACAGTTGATCTATCCAGCAGTACAGCAGTTTCTTTAATAGACAATAAACCAGCCATATTTAGAGGTGTATTATTATATTTATAATCTCTACATATTAATTTATCAGCAAGTTTTTCTTCATCTTGACCACCCAATATCACAATATTAACTTCTATATTTTTATCTATCTTTTTAATAAGAGATCTATATTTCGCCATTGACCATCGTTTATATTTAAAAAATTTCCCTCCAGGATGAATAGCTATTAAGG
>CAYRVO010000198.1:0-3522 GCA_964427565.1 uncultured Halanaerobiales bacterium
GCAGCAATACCATATTCAGCAGTTCTGTGCATTTCTGGAGTTCTAATCTGTACCTCCAAAGGTTCACCCTCAGGACCAATTACCGTAGTATGCAGTGATTGATACATATTAGATTTAGGCATAGCTATATAATCCTTAAAACGCCCGGGTATGGGTTTCCATATTTCATGTACTATTCCTAAAACCTCATAACATCCCTTCACAGAATCTATTATAATTCTTATAGCAGTTAGATCATATATCTCATCAAAATCAATTTCTTTACGCTTCATTTTTTGATATATACTATAAAGATGTTTGGGACGGCCATATATCCGGGCATCAAGCCCATGTTCCTGCAATCTATCTTTCAGTACATTAATTGCTTTTTGAATATCTTTTTCCCGTTCTTTACGATTTGCAGCTACTTTTCTGGACATCTCATAATACATATCAGAATAAAGAAAACGAAAACTTAAATCTTCTAATTCCCATTTTATCCTTGACATACCAAGTCTATGTGCAAGAGGAGCATATATTTCCAGTGTTTCCTTTGCTTTTTCTTTCTGTTTTTTTTCTTTCAAATAATTTAAAGTACGCATATTATGAAGTCTATCAGCTAATTTTATTAAAACTACTCTAATATCCTCAGCCATAGCTAAAAACATCTTACGCAGACTTTCAGCTTGATGTTCCTCTTTTGATTTAAATTTTAATCTTGTCAATTTAGTTACTCCATCAACCAGTAGGGCAACCTCATCCCCAAATTTTTCTTTTATATCTTTACTGTTTACTTCAGTATCTTCAACCACATCATGGAGTAAAGCAGAAGCAATTGATATTATATCCAATCCCAATTCTACTAAAATATAGGCAACTCCCAGAGGATGTTCAATAAATGGTTCACCGGAAACTCTATTTTGACCCTCATGTGCTTTAGCAGCATATTCATAAGCATCTTTTATAATATCCAGATTGGGGTCATCTATATTTGTATTGATTTTTTTCAATAATTTTTCTAGTTTCATATAATCAAACCTTCTATTATTTAATCTTTAATAAGGCTGAAAACATCATAACCCTTTAATTTCTTTTTCCCTTCCAAAAACTCAAGCTCAAGTAAAAAACCAATACCTATAACATTACCATCAAGTTTTTCAATTAATTCAATTGCAGCATTTACAGTACCTCCGGTGGCAAGCAAATCATCAATAATTAAAATATTATCCCCTTCATTAATAGCATCTCTATGAATTTCCAGATTATTACTACCATATTCCAATTCATACGAAGCATTAATTACTTCAGCAGGTAGTTTCCCGGGTTTACGAATAGGAATAAAACCTTTACCTAACTCCATTGCCAATGGTGTTCCAACCAAAAATCCACGTGATTCAATGCCCACAACATAATCTATATCTTCATCCTTATATTTATTATATAATTCTCTAATTGCTCCACGAAAAACCTCTCCCTTTTGCAGGAGAGGAGTAATATCTTTAAAAATTATACCATTTTTAGGAAAATCTTCTATATCTCGTATGTAAGATTTAAAATCCATTATTTACCTCCTGCATAATATCTTTTTATTATCTCTATTAATTTAAACAAGTTTTTAGCATAAGCAAGCTGTGCAAAATCATTAAATTTATCAATAATATCAGTAATTTCATTATAACGTATAGATTTTGAGAAGTCCAATTTATTTTGCGGTTTGCTAAGTAGCTCTATTTTTTTTCCACTGTATTCTATCAACTTGAGGTCTGCTAAAATATTTAAACCTTTATCAACCCGATCTTGATTATAATTAGATACAAAATTCTTATATTCATTGTTTTTTATACTTTTATATAGATTTTTTAGAAAGCTATCTGTCGGCAACTGACTTTTTATCAGTTTACAACCAGTATAATATTCCTGGTGACCATACAATAAATGCAATTTTAGATCTTTGCTTTGCAGTAAATCCAGCATTTTATATAATTGGACCCGGGAAAAAGGTAAAGAAACTAATACCAGTTCTTTAAATTCAATAGATGCTAATGAGTTTGTATTTGTAAAAAAGTGAAAATTACCATCATCAAATTTATCTCTAAATTCCCTGAATTTTTTCTTATTATTAATATAAACTCCAGTACAGATATCAGAATTACTGAGTCTGTCTATATAACTATCAATGTCTGAACAATCTCTTTTATCATAAATCCGCAAATTTTTACTTTTGTAGGTGACAGGATATATTTTACTACTCTCACGTAAGTTGATATCTACTAGATTAAGCTGTAATTCTTCTTTTCCCTGCCATCTATTTAATTTTATATTAAAAGCAATATCCACCTTACTTTTAAAGAGATTATTCTTAAGATGTCCAAAGTTAAAACCGATTCCAGAAATTCCATTTTCAAGTTCAAATTTAAGATGTTTATCTTTTTTACCTACTGTATAACATTTTTTAAAACTTGTATTAGTAATTAAAAATTTTGGTCGGGGATTTCCAATTCCAAAAGGCATTAATTTACTTAATTTTTCATATAACTTTCTGTTTATATCTTTTTCTTCCAGTACTGTATCAATTTCTATCTGTGGTACAAAATCCCACTCAGTAAAATTTTCATCAAGATGATTATTAATTTTTTCTCTTAAATTAGCTATTTTATTTTCTGCTACTGTTAAACCTGCTGCCTGAGCATGCCCACCATAATCAATCAATAAGTCAGAACAAAATTGAAGTACTCTATGAATATTAACTCCTTTTATACTACGACAGGAACCCCTTCCTTTTTCATCAGTAAGGGCTATTAAAACAACTGGCACATAATATCTTTCAACAAGTCTAGAAGCAACTATTCCTATAATCCCTGGATGCCAATCTTCACTGGCCAGTACAATAGATTTATCTCTACTAAAATCAACCTCTCCCTCAACCATTTCCAGGGCCTGCTGAAAAATTTCTTCCTCCTGCTGCTGGCGTGATTTGTTAATATTTGTTAATTCCCGAGCAATAGATTCAGCACTCTCTTTAGTATCATCCGTAAGTAATTTTATAGCCTTTTGTGGGTCTTCAATTCTTCCGGCAGCATTCAGAGGTGGAGCTATAATATAACCAACTTTACCTGCTGTCAGGGGGTTATCAGCAAGATTTAATTTTTCTAGTAATTTTCTTAACCCACAGTTATCAGTATTCTTTATAGCTTTCAAGCCCTGTTTGACCAGAATATGATTTTCATCTTTTAAAGGTACTATATCAGCTATAGTACCAAGAGCCACCAGATCAAGATAATTAGACCATCTTCTACCTAAAGCCTGACAGACTTTAAAGGCAACCCCTACTCCAGCTAAATATTTGCAGGGATAATTATCATCTTGCAAATGGGGATTTAATATAGCATATGCATCAGGAAGTATTTCTTCCGCTTGATGATGGTCAGTTATTATAACATCAAGACCAGCTCTTCGAGCAAATTCAACTTCCTGACAGGCTGTTATACCACAATCAACTGTAATTAAAAGATCATAATTATCAACGATTTTTTTTACCGCTGT
>CAYRVO010000199.1:0-3506 GCA_964427565.1 uncultured Halanaerobiales bacterium
TTTTTTTTAACAAATAATTATATATTAATAATATTTTAAAAACTTTTACAAAATATATACGAAAAAAACCCCTTTTTACAGGGGCAAATAATTATTTTTTTGATACCGGTTCCCAGGGATTTTTGGCCCGTGGTTTATCCAGTATTTGTTTAAAAATAATACCTCTTACAATATCCTTCTGCTTCAACTTATTATCCGGAAATATATCATCTTTTTCCTTTTTCCTGTTTTCAGATTCTGTTTTTGCCTGTTTAGTAGCTACTGACCGACTATATGAATTCTCTTTTAGATCCCTGTTTACAGTAACATTATTTTCCTCTTCATAACTATTATCTCTTTTATTACTATCGTCTTTTTCTTTATCAACACTCTCTATAGACTGTAACTGCTCAGACGTATTATTATCATCTTTTTTAGATTGTCTTATTTCAGATTGCTCATATATAATTTCTTCTTCATTTATATCCCTATTTTCCTTATTTGCATTTTCAAATATATTTGAAATCCTCTTGAAAATAAAGAAAAATATAAATAGAGCCGGTAAAAGGGAAAAAATTTCATCCACTTATATCATCTCCCTTAATCTTCATCTTCAGAAGTTTCTTCCGACTGTCCTGATTTTTCTGAACCCATATCCGATATTTTATCTCTCATATCGGTATCTGCTTCAATATTCTTCATATTATAATAATCCATAACACCCAGATTACCTGTTCTTAAAGCATCGGCCATCGCTTTTGGAACATCGGCTTCTGCTTCTACAACTTTGGCTCTCATTTCCTGTACTCTGGCTTTCATTTCCTGTTCTTCAGCAACAGCCATAGCTCTTCTTTCTTCAGCTTTAGCCTGAGCTATTTCTTTATCAGCTTCTGCCTGATCGGTCTGCAGCTGGGCACCAATATTTTTACCTACATCAACATCTGCTATATCAATCGACAATATCTCAAAAGCAGTACCTGAATCCAGGCCCTTCTCCAGAACTGTCCGGGATATAGAATCAGGGTTTTCCAGTACTTTTTTATGAGTATCAGCAGAGCCAACAGTAGTTACAATACCTTCTCCTACACGGGCCAGTACAGTTTCTTCTCCTGCTCCACCTACTAGCCGCTCAATATTGGCCCTGACAGTAACTCGGGCCGTAGCCATAACCTGTATACCATCCATAGCTACAGCAGTAACAACAGGTGTCTTAATAACCTTGGGATTAACACTCATCTGTACGGCTTCTAAAACATCACGACCTGCAAGATCTATTGCGGCTGCCCGTTCAAAACTTAAATCTATTTCCGCCCGTTGTGCTGCAATCAAGGCATCTACTACTCTATCTACATTACCACCGGCCAGATAATGGGCTTCCAGTTTATCACTACCCAGTCTAAGCCCGGCCTTATGTGATTTAATCATAGGGCCCACAATAAGTGAAGGAACTACTCTTCTTAGTCTCATCCCAATTAGATTAAAAAACCCAACTTTAACTCCGGCGGCTACAGCAGAAATCCAGAGACCCAGTGGAATAAAGTAAAAAAACAAGCCCAGGAATATTACTACACCTACAATAACTAATATCGGTACAAACATTTATTGACCCTCCTTTTTAATTTCTCTGACAACAACCCTGTTTCCAGAAACACTTACAATTTCAACAGGCTTATCTGTATCTATATATCCACCTTCACTAACTACATCAATTCGCTCCCCATTAGTCAATACTATACCTGCAGGACGCAGGGGGGTTAGAGTTTTTCCTCTGGTACCCGGCAAATCACTTTTATCTATATGTGCTATATAGCCAGAATCAGTAGTCTGGCTTTCTCCCAGTGATATATTTTTCCAGAATCGACTGCCACCAAAAACTTTTATCAGGATAATTGCTGATAAAATCGATAAGACCATAACTGCTGCCAGTATACTGAGAGCAATTTGAGGAGTAGGGAAAGTAAAATAAAGACTTCCCAAAACGGCTATTAGCCCACCAATACCCGTTATTCCAAAACCAGGCACAACAAATATTTCAAGCAATATCAATATTATACCAGCCAAAAAGAGAACAACAAGACCCCAACTGGCAAGACCATTAATAATATAACCACTAAAAAATAGACTCAGAGTTAAAATCCCTATTGTGCCTCCTACCCCAAAACCGGGTGCCAGTGCCTCAAAAATCAAGGCTACAAATCCGATAGTTAATAAAATTGCACTTACTGTAGGTCTTGTTACAAACCTGGCCAGCTTCTCTGTGGATGTTAATTCTCTTGTCAAGATTTCACTATCACTAATTCCTAATTCAACCAATAAAGCACTAAAATCAGCTACTAAAAAATCGGTAATATTATTTTCCTTAGCTTCTTTAGCAGTCAAGGTTAGTAACTTTCCCTTTTTACTGAGTCCTTCAATAACAATATCTGAATCGACCATAGCAGCTGCAATTTCAGGATTTCTATCCCTTGTTTCCGCTGTTGCCTTAAATTCTTTTCGCAAGGCCGATATATATTTTTCCTCTTTCGGTCTGGTTTCTGCAGCTCCAATACTTCCACCCTCAACCATAAATAATTTTTCACCGGCAAGAGCAATCAGTGCTCCTGCAGACCAGGCCCGACCGGAAACGAATGTCACTGTCTCCAGATCTGTTTGCAAAATACTATCCCTGATTTTAACAGCAGAATCAACCAGTCCACCATAAGTATCAATCTCCAGAATTACTGTTCTAACTCCCATATTTTCAGCCTCAGTAATTCCTTTATCTATCAGGTTTACAAGACCAGGATCAATTTTCCCTTTTACAGGTAGCTTATAAACTGTGTCTGCAGCAAAGACTGTAGCAGTTGGTATGTACAGACAAGCTATAATAACTAACAGGAACAATCTCGTTTTTATAAATTTTTTATTCATAATACTCACAACCTCTCATGATTGCATATTCGAGGTCCTATTATTAAAAAAATATTTAAGTAAATTTATAAATTAACCTGGGGGCCACTGTAGATTTCTTCCTCCCAATAAATGAAAATGTATATGAAATACAGTTTGACCACCTTTTTCCCGACAGTTACTTACAATCCTAAATCCATCATCAGCAATATCATTTTCTGCCGCCAGTTTATTGGCAACCTCATATACATGACCAACTAGAGAATAATCTTCGTCTTCTAAATCTGTTAAAGTAGAAATATGATTTTTAGGTACAATCAATAAATGAACCGGTGCCTGGGGATTTACATCCTTAAAAGCTACTACCTTATCATCTTCATATACAAAGTCAGTATCCATTTCACCATTAACAATTTTACAAAAAAGACAATCTTCCATTCTCAGCACCTCACTTTTTAAAATGATTATCTAATAATTGCATTCTCCCTAACTAAAAATAAAACAAAGCTTAGACTAATTCTGCTGCAGCTATTCTTACAAAACATGCCACAATAAACCATTTTCTCCTCTTATATTATATTACTTCACCATCTATATATTATTTCCTGCCAGGCTATAAATATAGTTATTGTTAGTAT
>CAYRVO010000200.1:0-3419 GCA_964427565.1 uncultured Halanaerobiales bacterium
TAATGATTCCCGGTCAGATAGAACAGGTATTTATTAATCTAATTGATAATGCAATAAAATATAATAATCGTGGAGGAAAGGTTATTATAAGAGCATATAGTGGTAGAGATAAAGTGTTTGTAGAAGTTGAAGATGATGGAATAGGAATTCCCCGGGAAGATCAGGAACGTATTTTTGAGCGATTTTACCGTGTTGATAAAGCAAGGTCGCGGGAACTGGGAGGAACGGGTATAGGTCTTTCTATTGTTAAGAATATAATTAAAGCTCATAAAGGGAAAATAGAGTTGGAAAGTGAAATTGCTAAAGGAACTATTTTTAGATTTTATCTTCATAAAGTAAAGTGAATTAGTCAAAGATAAATAAATTGATTTTTCTTCTTTAACTATTATTTGGTTTGTCAATAATAATGGAGAAGCAATAATTACCCGGAATCTTAGTATTCCGGGTTTTTACATATTGTTAATATAATTGTTACATATCTTTAACAATTAAGTAATTTGGGTTTAACATACATCTGTTATTCTATAATTGAACTAAAAAACATAGTTAATCAAGGGGGAAAATTAATTGTTTAAAAACACTTTTTGTGTAGTATTAATTGCGTTATTTGTTGTTATGGCATCTGGTCTGGCATTTGCTGGTGAAACTTTGACTATTCAGGGATCATCTACAGTTCTTCCTATCGCTCAGAAAGCTGCAGAGGTTTATATGGAAAATAATGATGTGAATATTACTGTTAGAGGTGGTGGCTCAGGTAATGGTATTGCTGCTTTAGTTGATGGTGCAACTGATATTGCAGACGCTTCAAGATTTATTAAAGATAAAGAAATTAGTGAAGCAATCGCTAATGGAGTATTCCCGGTACCTCATCGTGTAGCTATGGATGGTATTGCAGTAGTAGTTAATCCGGCAAACTCTGTTGATAGCTTAAGTATGGAGCAAATTAAAGATATTTATACCGGTAAAGTTACTAACTGGAGTGAAATTGGAGGCGTAAACAAAGAAATAGTAGTTATTTCTCGTGACTCAAGTTCAGGTACATTTGAAGTATTTGGCGAAATCGCTCTTGCTGGTGAAAAAGTTATTCCTTCCGCATTACTTCAGGCATCTAATGGTGCTGTAGCAAGTACTGTTGCTGATACTGAAGCAGCTATAGGTTATGTAGGACTGGGTTATCTCTCTGATTCTTTACAGGCTGTTAAAGTTGATGGAGTATGTCCTTCTAATGCAACTGTAGCAAGTGGTCAGTATGCAATAGCACGTCCACTGTTTATGTTTACTAATGGCTGGCCTGAAGGATTAACTGCTCAGTTTATTAACTTTGTATTGAGTGCAGAAGGTCAAAAAATTTCTGAAGAACAGGGTTATGTGCCTCTTCACTAAAATAACTTAAACACAGCAAAATACTATAATTGAGTTAAGGGGGGATTTCTATCCTCCCTTCCTGCATGTTGATTAAAAATTAACATATATAACCAAAATAATAATTAACTGTATTAAAATGGATAAAAAAGGGGGGTTAGTATGAATTGGCGTACGAAAGAAAAAATAATTAACTATATACTTTTTGTTTTTGCACTTTCTTCTATAATATTTTTGACTGGGATTATTATTGTTTTATTTAGGGAAGGTTTACCTATATTTAAGAAAATAGGTATTTTAAATTTTATGTTTAATAAAGAATGGTATCCTACATATGATCCACCATCTTTTGGGATATTACCATTACTTTCTGGTTCACTTGTGGTAACATTGGGAGCAATGGTATTTTCTATACCTATAGGTATATCATCAGCAATATTCATATCATATATATTACCTAAAAAAATTAAAAATATTGTTAAACCTACGATTGAATTATTAGCAGGAATACCTTCAGTAGTATATGGTTTGTTTGGTATGAAAATACTGGGATTATTTATTAAAGATTTATTTAATTTGCCAATAGGATTAACTGCTTTGACTGCATCTATTATGCTGGGAATAATGGCTTTACCTACAATAGTAAGTCTTGCAGATGATGCAATTACTTCTGTACCCAAAAGTTATCGTGATGCTTCCCTGGCCCTGGGGGGAACAAAATGGGAAACTATTAGTAGAGTAATATTACCTGCTTCTACTTCAGGGATTGTTACAGCAGGAATACTGGGTATGGGAAGAGCAATTGGAGAAACTATGACAGTATTGATGGTTGCCGGTGGTGCTGCAGTTATGCCTAAAAACATTTTAAAACCTGTAAGGCCTATGACAGCTACAATAGCTGCTGAAATGGGTGAAGCACCAGTGGGAAGTGTTCATTATCAGGCTCTATTTGGTATTGCTATTATTCTTTTTGTTATAACATTGATATTTAATATTATTGCTGATATTGCTTCCCGTAGATTTAAGAAGAAGGTGAGTGGACAATAATGAATGACAAAAAAAATCTTTATATTAGGCATTTAAAACAGAAGATTATGTTTTCAATTTTGGGATCAACACTGGCTATTGCTTTAGGAATTTTAGTAATAATAATTTATTTTGTTTTTAAGAAGGGTATAGGTGTTGTGGACTGGGAGTTTATAACATCAATGCCTGAAAATGGTATGACTGAAGGTGGGATATTACCGGCACTAATTGGTTCTTTTTATCTGGTAGTAGGATCAATATTGTTTGCTGCCCCTCTGGGAGTCTTTGCAGCAATATATTTAACAGAATATGCAAATAAAGGTAGAGTAGTTCGTTTAATAAGAATAGGAATTAACAATTTAGCTGGAGTTCCATCAGTAGTTTTTGGATTATTTGGGCTGGCAATATTTGTTAAATTTTTTGGTTTTGGTGTTTCGATTTTATCTGGTTCTTTGACTCTGGGAATAGTTATTTTACCGACTATTATCAGGGCTTCTGAAGAAGCTTTAATGGCTGTACCAAAAGAATACAGAATGGCTTCTTTTGCCATGGGAGCTACGAATTGGCAGACAGTCAGAAATGTTGTCATGCCAGCTGCATTACCTGGAATATTGACAGGTGTTATCCTGGGTATTGGTAGAGTTGCCGGTGAGACAGCACCTATTATTTTCACGGCTGCTACTTTTTATTCTATAAAATTACCTAACTCAGTTTTTGATGAAGTTATGGCTTTACCCTATCACATATATGCTCTGGTAACAGCGGGAACATCTCCTGCAAAACAAATTCCTTTAGCCTATGGTACTGCTGTGGTTTTACTGGTTCTTGTTTTATTAATAAATCTAGTTGCAATTATATTAAGATTAAAATATGATAAAAAAATGAAAAGATAAAATAGCTTAACATGTATTTAACAAAAATGTAACAAAAAATTAATATATCGTTGTTATAGTTAAATGGTAATGTTGTATTGTGTGAAAGGGGTAATAAAATATGAATAATGTAAATAAGATGTATGTCGAAGATCTGGA
>CAYRVO010000201.1:0-3408 GCA_964427565.1 uncultured Halanaerobiales bacterium
TTCCTTTATTTCGTTTCAAATACTCTTTTTTACATTTTTCACAGAGGTCATGATAATAATCCTTCCCCTGTTTCTTTCTTATATCTATTATTCTCTGACATAGTGAACAGTACATATGATTCACCCCCATATTTTGATTATCAACTTATTTACTATTTTTTATACATATATGCAGGAATAATTTACTCTGTTAAACGGAAACATATATATAGGAATGGTAATAGCCTAAAAATATTTATTTCATCTTAAATACGTAAATGATTTAGGGGGTGATAATATGGCTCCAGAAGTAAAATGTACTGTAGATAGCTGCCATTACTGGAAAGATAATATCTGTACTGCAAAAACTATTGAAGTAGCCAAAAATTTTATGGATGAATCTAATATGGAAGCAGGGATAATTGGTAAAAAATCAGATGTCTCTGCCCAGACAATGTGTAATACATTTAAACCAAAAGAAAAATAATTTCTTCAAAATTTTCCTTCTTCTTTAATAATAAATTATTAAACCGCCTTTTAAGGCGGTTTTTTTACGTTATTCTATTCACAGTTTTTAAATATTTTTCATACATTAATAATGAAATATGAAAGGAGGTTTAGAAAATGGAAGATAAATTTCAGGGATGTCATAATGATCATCTAATATTCTTTATTTTCCTGATTTTAATTTTATTTTTCTTATTTGGCTGTGGATGTTATTAAATATCTCTACACATATATTACCCCGGTTTTAACCGGGGCATTTTTTTATTATTATCAGGCAAACTAATGTGTGAATTGTACACATGTTGTGGATAAAGTGTGAACAAGTATTCACTATTTTGCAACTATTGTTTCAAATCTAACTCTTTTTCTATATTTTTAACTTTATTAACTGTTTCAGTTGATATCTCTGTAAATATTTCTTCTCTTAATTTTAAACCCAAACTTCTCCTGCTCTTCCTCTTACCTTCAGTAATTTCTCCCCACTCTATCTTTTTATTATTATAATATAAATCATAGTCAACAATCCGTGATCCGTTTTCAGCATACTCCAGAGCCGTTAATATTCTCTTGATTTTATGAGGATCAAGTATTGTAAATAATTTTATTTGATAGGCTATTACAGATAGTAAAACAAAGGCATGATCCCTGGTCCATGATTCCCCCAGTATAAAACCAACTTCCAGATCTTTTAATACAGTTACAAGCCTATCATATTGTTCTTCATATTTTTTATCAGAATCATAAATATTAATTTTCAATTCATGCCATTTTGTATCTTCCAGTCCATGGGTAATATAACGAACTGCATTCCTTCTTAATTCCCTAAAAACAAAACCAGCCGACCTGGGGATATGTAAGTTTTCTTTAATCATTTTCAATGAATTTATTTGTGAACGTAATGGTTGATCAGTAAAAGTTAATACAGTATCTTCTGCCTCACCTCTGTTTATTCCTTCCAGTAAATTTACTTTTTCAGCATCATAATTTTCCTGTATTTTATTAACTACCTTCATATTACCTTTGGGAATCCTCATAACAAGTTGACCGGGGCCGATATCAATTTTATTAATCATATCAGTTATACCTTTATTTATAATCTTAGCCATAGTAACCTGAGGATTATAACTTAAATATATTATACCAATTGCATCCTCTACCATTGTTTTCTGGGCAGTAAGTGGGGTAATAAAAATAATGGTATTATCTTCCTGTGCCATCTCACATGCATGAGAGTAATCAGTAGTAGTACCTTCTAGTTTTGCTTTTAAAGCCTCTTCTAATTTTGAAGGCTTACCCGTTCTTAAAAATAAATAACCGGGTCCTTTTCTGATAAAATTCATAATCCTCTCCTTTCTTTAAGGCAACCTCATATTCTTATATTTCCTTGCATTATCGGTTATTAATGGATATGATAATTTAATTACTTTTATAGAAGGTATCAAAACAATATTTATATTTAATAATCCATTTAAAAATAATTTACCTTCTTTATTATAAATTTCTTTATTATGACCATAGAGATTTATTTTCGAATTTAATGGTAAGCGTCCTCTATAATGAGCCAGACCAAAATCGTGCCCCTCAATATTAAGAATACTACCTTCTTCTATTAATTTTATATGCTCAGTTTTCCTCCCAAGAATTTCTACAGAATCATGGTTTCCAGGAACAATATATATATCTTTATCTTTCTTTTTTTTCAGAAATATCAATAACTCTTCCAATCCCCTGCTATATCTATTTAAAGGAGCACCATTCCCTAATTTTATATTATCAACAAGGTCCCCTGTATGAATAATAATATCCGGATCTAAATCTTCAATCATATTAAACATATTATGGTAAATACAATCGGGGGTATCACTGATATGCAGTAATTTTTTTTCATTATTATTGTATATCTCTTCAGGAATATGAATCTGGCCTCGCAGACGATTAATTAATTTTTTTGCTCTATTTATAAATTTCAATTCTGCTCCCCCTCTCATATTTCTTATTATAATAGCACATTTATCATTTTTGCAAGTTCTTTAAAAATATATGAAAATTATATTATATATTTTTTAACAAGTTTATTATCTAAAACATATTATATAGCAAATATATGAAAGTGAGGTGTCTGAATCTATGGGTGAATACTTACAGGGTTGCGGATATGATAGTATGGTTTTTATTATCTTCCTGATTTTGATACTTCTGCTACTTGGCAGTCACCCTTGTTAATAAGAAGTTAAGTTAATACCTCCTTTGGGGCAGCTTTTCGCTGCCTCTTAAAATCAAAAAACATCTACCCTTTTAAAGTAGATGCTAATAATTATCTATATGGAGCGGACAACGGGACTTGAACCCGCCACCTCCAGCTTGGGAAGCTGGCGCTCTACCGGATGAGCTACGTCCGCATGTGAATAAATTATATCATATTATTTTATCCAAAACAAGAAAAATACATCTGCTAATTTCATCTGTTAATTTCATAAATTGTTAACCTTGAATAGCAAATTATAATATAAAAATAACTATTGTTTTGTAAAGCCCCGGTAAAATACCGGGGCTTCATATTTTCATTTTATATATTAATTAAAAAGCCATGTTTAAACCAAGACTGAAGAATAATCCTTTTACATCTACTTCCATATCTCCGGATTCAACTAAAGGATCAGGCATAGTATCTTCTGGTTCATCTATTGTTAAAGAAGCAGTTCTATAACCAAGGGAAGAATTTAATGATAGGTCATCTTTTATCGGATAATTCATTTCACCACCGATTATATATCCCATTCCACTTCCTGTTATTTCATCTTCTTCTGATGCAAGTACATTTTCTTCTTCATAATAATCTGCTGTCATATTATAATTAGCAAGATCACCTTTTAATTTTATGTAGTCCGTAAGTTGATAGACTACTTCACCATACAGACCTTT
>CAYRVO010000202.1:0-3377 GCA_964427565.1 uncultured Halanaerobiales bacterium
TGGAGGTAAAGGTAATATTATAGGAACTGTTATTGCAATGTTTCTGGTAATAGTGCTACGTACGGGAATGCTTGTTGCTAACATAAAAATAGATAGTCAACTTGCAGTACTGGGAGGGCTGTTAATTTTATCCATCATTATTTCAAATTATATTTATCAGAGGAGGTGATATTACATTTAAAAAAGAATAGTACGTAGAAATGGGAGTAAAAGAACTTAAAACTAAACTCAAGGGGGAAAAAAATGTCTAAGAAAATTTTAATGTTATTGATGATTTTTTCTTTACTATTGACTACTGTTTTTGGAATGGGAATTGTTAATGCTCAGGAAGACCCGGTTAAAATGGTTTTTATCCCTAAAAATACAGGGAACCCGTTTTTTGATGCGATTATTAAAGGTTATGAAGAAGCAGCCAAAGAAATTAATATTGATTTTGAAACTGTAGCACCTTCTGAACCAACAGCAACTGCACAAATTCCATTTATAAAAGCACAGATACAGCGTGGTGTAGATGTAATAGGTATTGTACCTAATAGTCCAGATGCATTAAATCCTGTTTTGGAGCAGGCTATGAAACGGGGGATTAAGGTGTTAATTGTGAATTCAGATATTACCGGAAGTGAGGAATATCGTGATGCAGCAATATTACCTACTGATTTTGATATAGTGGGTCAACACCAGATAGAATTAATGGGTTCTTTGGTTAATTATAAGGGCGATATTGCTATATTGAGTGCTACAACAGATGCCCCGGATCAGAATTACTGGATTAAAGGAATGAAAGAAAGTATTAAAAAGCCCAAGTATAAGGATATGGAAATAGTTGAAGTTGCTTATGGTGATGATGAGCCTCAAAAGAGTTCAACAGAAACTGAAGCATTATTAACTAAATATCCTGAGTTAAGAGGAATAATTGCTCCAACAACTGTGGGGGTTGCTGCTGCTGCGCAGGTTGTAGAAACAGCAGGAAAGGCTGATCAAGTAGAAGTTACTGGGTTAGGTACACCTAATCAAATGAGGCGATTTATAAAAAATGGAACAGTTGAAAAATTTTCTCTCTGGGATCCCAGAAGAGTTGGATATGTTTCCGCTTTTTTAGGTTATCAAATGGTTAAAGATGGTTTAACACCTAAAGAAGGAGTAAATTTTGAAACGCCTAAATATGGAGAATGTACTTTTAGAGAAGAGAGAGTAGTAATTGCAGGGCCACCTTTAGTTTTTGATGAAAGTAATATTGATGATTATGATTTTTAATATAGCAAAATAAAGTTTTATTGGATTATTGGGGGAATTCCCCCAATAATCCAATAAATATAGAAATTACCAGGAGGGATAAGTTTTTGGTACAGAAGCGTAATATTATGAAGCTAACTGAAATTTGATTTCAATATCTCATGATAGATATTCTGTACTTATGAAAGCAGAAAAATCTACCGGGAATGTTATTATCAATAATAGTTTTCTGTATATTTTGCTATAAAAATTGGACATGAAGGAGGAATTATTTTGTCTTTGCTGGGAAAGAAAATCAAAGAGATAAGAGCATATGTTGTCAGAGGAGGTGGTGCAGATTATCATGATCAGAAAAAAGACCACTGGATTGTCAATCAAATAGCAACGCCAATGAGTATTTATCCTGAGTATAAGGAAACAAGAACTAGTTTTGGAATTAATGTTTTGAAAACTTTAGTTGTTGAAGTTGAGGCAGATAATGGTAAAACTGGATTTGGAATTACCACTGGTGGGTACCCTGCAGCATGGCTAGTAATGAATCATTTAGATCGCTTTATTGTTGGACAAGATGTAGCAAATATTGAAATGATGTGGGATCAAATGTATCGTGCCACTTTGTTTTATGGAAGAAAAGGTCTTGTTATGAATGCTATTTCGGCAATTGATCTTGCCTTATGGGATTTATTGGGGAAATTACGTCAAGAACCGGTATATGCTATGTTGGGAGGAAAAGTAAGAGAAGAATTAGATTTTTATGCTACCGGGCCACGTCCTGACTTAGCCAAAGAAATGGGGTTTATAGGTGGTAAAATGCCTCTTGTTTATGGGCAGGCAGATGCAGAAGAAGGACTGCAAAAAAATATTCAGATGGCTGCTGAAATGAGAAAAAAAGTTGGTGACGATTTTATGTTAATGTGGGATTGTTGGATGGCACTAGATTTACCGTATGCGAAGAAATTAATGGAAGCAGCAAGTAATTTAAATTTTAGCTGGTTAGAAGAATGCTTTAATCCTGATGATTACTGGTCTTACGAGAAGTTGAAAAAAGCTGCTGATAATAGTATTATGATTACCGGTGGTGAACATGAAGCATCATGCTATGGTTTTAGGATGTTAATAGAAAAATGTGATATAGATATTGTTCAACCAGATGTTGGATGGTGTGGTGGTTTAACAGAATTAATTAAAATAGGTAATTTAGCTTATGCCCACGGTAAAATAGTTATTCCTCATGGAAGTGGGGTTTATAGTCATCATTATGTAACTGCAAATATAAATTCTCCATTTGCTGAATGTATAATAATGTCTTCGAAAGCTGATAAAGTAGTTTCACAATATTATCCTTTAATTAAAGATGAACCGATACCAGTAAATGGTAAGTTGAAAGTAAAAGATAAACCCGGATTTGGAGTAGAATTGAATAAAGATAAGAATTTGAAGCAAGTAAAAAAAGAAAAAGAATAATTATAAATTGTAATACATCACTTTCTAGATTAAAAAAATGTTGACAAAGAAAAAGTTCTATAATATAATAATAACTGTTAACAGTTATCGCAGAGGGTGAAGAAAATGAGTAAAAAAAATAATGTTAATGATAAGCTGGTAGATATTTATAATAATTCTGAGAGAACCGAAAATAATCTGGGTAGAAAATATAAAAACCTGGGTGAAGAAGTGTATGAAATTATTAAGAAAAAGATTGTTTGCCATGAATTTAAACCTGGTGAAAGAGTTATTGATAAACATATCGCAGAAGAACTGGGAGTAAGTAGAAGCCTTGTTCGTCAGGCTTTTAACATACTGGAAAAACAGGAATTACTTGTACAGGTTCCCAGAAGTGGATTTTTTGTACGCGAGATTACCAAAAAAGATGTTAAAGAAATATATGATGTCAGAAAATTGCTGGAAACAGAAGCTACTCGTTTAGCAGTACCTCGTTTACAGGATGAAGATATTCAGAAAACAGAAGAAATATTTAAACAGGCAGAAGAAGAATTAAAAGTGGGAATTGTTAAAAAAACAATAAAAGCTGATGCAAAATTACATGATATGATTCACAATAATTGTGGGAACCAACGATTGACAAAAATGATAAAAAAATATAGTAATCAGTATATTTTTTATAGGATTATTGATTTATCTCA
>CAYRVO010000203.1:0-3376 GCA_964427565.1 uncultured Halanaerobiales bacterium
GGGGTAAAGTTAGGTCAAAATTCTACTTTGGATTTAAAGTGTTAGCCAGTAATGTGAAAAAGTTATTCAAAAGCCCAGAAATAGCTGTTAGGTAAAGACTATTTCTAGATTATTTTGTTTTTATATTGTTAAAAACTATTTTTTAAAGAATTGAAATTTAATTGTATTCAAATATGCTTAGTGTTTTTGTTTTACAACCAATAATTAAACTAATAATAATTAATGATGTTATAGGAAAAAATATTCTCATATTTTTCTTTTTAATATGAATATCACCCGGCAAATTACCAAACCAGGAAAAAATATTACCTGTAAAATTAATAATCAAACCCAAAATGATAATAATAAAACCGATAAATATTATTATTTTGCCGGGGTTATCAAAATAACCCATATAATATACCTCCACTTATAAATAGAATTAATCTTGTAATTAATCCTGCCAGAATATCATCAGCCATAATTCCCAGGCCTCCAGGCAAGTTCTGCATTTTATTTACAGGGAAGGGTTTAAAAATATCAAAAAATCTAAAAACTAAAAATGCTGCTATTATGATAACTATATTGATTTCCATACCCATAACTGCTATTAACATACCTGCTATTTCATCTATAACTATTCGGGGATCATCCTTAATTCCAGTTACTTTCTCTTCCCCGGCAGAGGATATTAAACCGATAATACTTATTATAATAGCCGGGTAAATAGATGTTAATATATCGGGAAATATTAAAATGAATAATCCAGCTAAAAGTGAACCATAAGTCCCTGGAGCACCAGGTATTAAACCTGAATATAATCCTGTAGCAACAATTCTATTTAATTTTTTTAACATTTAATCAGCTCTCTTCTTTTAAATCAACCCTCTTCTTCATGAAAAAAATCTATATTAGCTTCTCTAAAATATATATATCCTGAATAAACTGTTATCAAAACTGCAAGCCAGATTAATATATTTGCTAAATGCCAAGGTAAATATATAATTTCTGGACTTAATATTACTGCAATTATTGCTGTTATTTGTAGTCCGGTTTTAAATTTACCCCATTTATTTGCTGATATAACAATACCTTCACTGGCAGCAATTACACGCAAACCAGTAATTGCCAGTTCACGCCCAATAATTATCAGTGCAGCCCAGGCAGAAATTTCTTTCATAGCTACAAATGCAATTAATGCTGCTGATATTAACAATTTATCTGCAAGGGGATCAAGTATTTTACCAAACTTTGTTATACACTGATTTTTACGGGCCAGATAACCATCAAGACCATCTGTAATAGCTGCAATTATAAAGGTTAATAGTGCTAATACTTCCGAATAACCTGAATAATCTTTTTTCAAAAATAAGAAACCCATAAAAATCGGAATTAAAATTATTCTTAATAATGTGAGTTTGTTTGGTAAGTTCATTAATTTTATCACCTTTCACCTATCAAATCATATTCATAGGCATTTTTTATCTTACAATTTACTATTTTACCTGTCTGCAATGTTTTATCTTTAATTATTACCTGATTATCTATTTCGGGGGCATCATATTGAGAACGAGCAAATGCATATTCTTGATCTACCTCATCAATAATAACATTTAAGCTTTTACCAATATATTCCCTGTTTTTCTTCCTTGAAATCTGCTGCTGAATATTCATTATTTGATTATATCGTCTTTGTTTAATATCTTCATCTACCTGTTCTTTAAAATCAGCTGCAGCTGTATTTTCCTCCCGTGAATATTTAAAAACACCCAGACGATCAAATTCTATAGTTTTTACAAAATTAATTAATTCCTGAAAATCTTCATCATTTTCACCAGGAAAACCAGTAATTAGAGAAGTTCTGAGAACAATATCGGGAATGTTTTTTCTCAATCTGTTAATAAATTCAATAAGCTCTTCCTTTTTTCCTTCTCTATTCATCAATTTTCTTATTTTATTTGCTGCATGCTGAATTGGAATATCTAGATAGTTACATATTTTACTTTCCTTTTTTATTATTTCAAGCAAGCTATTATTTATGTGTTCTGGATATGAATATAATATTCGTAACCATCTTAGATCATCTATCTTAACAATATTTTTTAAAAGTTCAGTTAAAGCAGGTTTATTATAAATATCAATACCATAACGAGTTGTATCCTGGGCTACAAGTATAATTTCCTTAACACCTTTAGCAACTAGATTTTCTGTTTCTTTATATATATCATCAATTGTTCTACTCTGTACATTTCCTCTCAGTTGTGGAATACAACAATAAGTACAGTTATTATTACACCCCTCTGCTATTTTCACATATGCATAATGATCATTAGTCAATTTTCTCGGTATTCTGTGTGTAAAATTGAAACCAGGTTTACCCACTTTATTTAACTTTTTTCCGTCAATTATTTGATCTACTATCTGTTTAATATTATCAAGTTTACCTGTACCCATTATTGCATCTATTTCAGGTATTTCTGTACTTAATTTATTACTATATCTTTGGCTCAAACAACCTGTAACCAATAGCTTCTTATTTTCATATTCTGCTGCCTGTAATATGGCTTCTATTGATTCCTCTTTGGCATCTTTTATAAATCCACAGGTATTAATAATAACAACCTGTGCCTCATTTATATTATCAATAATTTTATATCTATCTTCCAGTAACCCCATCATATATTCACTATCTACTTCATTTTTGGGACAGCCAAGTGTTTTAAAGAAAATATTAATCATTTTTTCACCCAATCTAAATCAAATAATCTATTCTCAATATATTAATACAGAAAAAAGCCCTCAAAGGGCCAATTGATTATTCATTATATAAATGGTCGGGTTGCCGGGATTTGAACCCGGGACCTCACGCCCCCCAGACGTGCGCGCTACCAAGCTGCGCCACAACCCGATGTAGCATAGACATTATATATAATAATCCTGTTATTGTCAAGTTTTTATCTTACGAACTCTATTTTTTGCAGCTGTTTATATGTTTTCTCTGTTTTATCTGTAACTACAAATATTTCCTGAATTGAAGAACTGTTTTTACCAAGCATTTTAATACCACTATCTGTATTATATTTTAACTGTAAATATGGTTGTATTCCACTACCACTTCTTCGATTTATTCTTCCCGGTATTATACTTTTTACTGATTTAATTTTTGCTATTTCTGTTAATAAAGGTAATATATCTTCAATAATAGTATGTTCTCTTTTTATTTTATTTAATCTGTATTTACCTGCCATTCTTCTCACTTCCCAAATAGATTGTAACACTTTTTACTAATTTTAGCAAATACAGTTTGTTTAATTAATTTTCCTTATTAATTTTAAAAATAAGTAGTAAATTGTATAATTAAATGCACGCGGTGATTTCATAAAAAAATAGACACATA
>CAYRVO010000204.1:0-3376 GCA_964427565.1 uncultured Halanaerobiales bacterium
TAGTCCTGGCTCTTGTACCGGCAATGATTGCTGCAATCTACTTTTTTAAATTTAAGGCTCTAGCAATAATTGCTGTTAGTGTTCTGGGAGCAGTTGTTACAGAGTATTTATTTTTAAAAGTAAGGGGTAAAGACATAAGTATTTCCGATGGCAGTGCTGTTTTAACAGGAATTTTACTGGCAATGACTCTACCCCCCAGTGCTCCTTTATGGACAGTTCTTGTTGGTAGTTTTGTTGCTATAGCCTTAGGTAAGCAGGTTTTTGGTGGTCTGGGTCATAATCCTTTTAATCCAGCTCTGGTAGGTAGGGCTTTCTTAATGGCTGCCTATCCGGTATTAATGACAACCTGGACAATTGATGGAGAAACAACAGCTACTCCTCTTAATTTATTAAAAATGGAAGGTATTACAACTAATACCTGGGACTTATTTATAGGTCATATTGGTGGTTGTTTGGGAGAAACTTCAGCTTTTGCTCTTTTAATTGGAGCAGCATATTTAATATATAAAGGATATATAAACTGGCGAATTCCATTTGCTATAGTTGGTAGTGTATTTGTTATGACATTTGTATTTGGTCAGAATCCTGTATTTCATCTTTTTGCAGGTGGTTTAATATTAGGTGCTTTTTATATGGCAACTGATATGGTTACAAGTCCGGTCACAAAACTCGGACGCTGGATTTTTGGAATTGGAATCGGTGTAATTGTTGTTATTATTAGATTATCGGGCGGATATCCCGAAGGAGTTATGTATTCAATTTTATTAATGAATATGGCTGTACCCCTCTTAAACCGCTATACCAAACCGCGCAGCCTGGGAGAGGTGAGATAGATGAAGGATAGTATAACTAAATTAATTATAACCTTAACTGTAATAGGCATAATATCTGCGCTTGTCCTGGCCTTTGTGTATCAATGGACTCTACCTCATATTAAAGAGCATCAGGCTCAGGAACAGAAAGAAGCTATTTTTACCGTTCTTCCCGATGCTGTTGACTATAAAGAAGTAGAAAAGAATGGTCTTACTTTTTATGAAGGTTTTGATAAGTCAGGATCACAGGTTGGTGTTGCTCAGAAAACAAGTGGTCCTGGGTTTCAGGGGATAATTGAATTAATGATTGGAGTTAACCCTGAAACAAAAAAAATATATGGAATAAGAATACTGGGTCATGAAGAAACACCGGGCCTGGGAGCTAATATTGAAGGTGAAGAATATAAAAGCAATTTTAAAAATAAAGCTTTTGCTGATTTTAAAGTTGTTAAACGAGAAGCTGAAAAGCCTTCTGAAGTAGAGGCTATTGCTGGAGCTACAATTTCATCACGTAAGGTAAGCAATATTGTTGAAAAGGCAATAACCAATATTAAGAATGCTTATGGGGGTGAAAAATAATGAAACAGTTGTTAGCAGACTTTAAAAATGGTTTATGGCAGGAAAACCCCATATTTAGGCTGGTAATAGGTTTATGTCCTACATTAGCTGTTACCAATACAGTGGTAAATGGATTATCAATGGGTCTGGCAACATCATTTGTGCTTATATCTTCGGAAATAGTAATTTCTTTAATTAAAAAATTAATTCCCAATAATGTACGTATACCCAGTTATATTATTGTGATTGCTACATTTGTTACATTTACAGATTATTTTTTAAAGGCCTTTTTTCCTGATATTGCTGCTTCTCTGAGTTTGTTTATTCCTTTAATTGTTGTTAACTGTTTAATTCTTGGTAGAAATGAAGCATTTGCTTCCCGGAATCCTACTCATCGTGCTATTGCTGATGCTGTAGGAATGGGGCTTGGCTTCACCTGGATGCTTGTTTTATTAAGTGCGGTTCGTGAATTTTTAGGAATGGGCTCATTATTTGGTATCCAGATACTCAGCAGCAGTTATGAACCTATGGTATTGATGATTTTACCGGCAGGTGCATTTATAAGTCTGGGAGTTTTGGTTGGTATTATGAATTATATTAGTAGGAGAGGGTGAGGCTGAGTATGGCTGAATTAAATCATATTATATTAATTTTTATCAGTACTGTTTTTATTAACAACTTTGTTTTAAGCAGATTTCTTGGTATCTGTCCATTTCTGGGTGTATCCAAAAAGGTTGAAACAGCTTTCAGTATGGGAATGGCTACAACTTTTGTAATGACTATGACTTCAGTAGCCACCTATTTTATAAACAATTTTATCCTGGAAGCTTTAAATTTACCTTTTTTGAAATATGTATCTTTTATTATCGTTATTGCTTCTCTGGTTCAGCTGGTAGAGATGTTTATAAAGAAAGCAAGTACAGTTTTATATAAAGCATTGGGTATTTATCTACCTTTAATTACGACCAACTGTGCTATTCTTGGTATGGCCCTGCTGATTCCCTTAAATGGATTTAATTTTATTGAGAGTATTGTTTTTGGTTTTGCAGCCGGAGTCAGTTTTACACTGGCTATAGTATTAATGGCCGGATTGAGGGAAACTTTAGAGTTTGGTGATGTACCTGAAGCCCTCCAGGGAGTTCCCATAACACTTTTGCTGGCCGGAATTATGGCTATGGCTTTTATGGGTTTTTCCGGTTTAATATCAATTTAATTTAGCAGATGGAGGTGTAATTATGCAAATATATTTGTATTCCTTTTTAAGTATGGGAGGGATTGCTGCAGTACTGGCAACAGGTCTGGGCATAGCTTCCCGTGTATTTCACGTAGAAAGGGATGAAAGGATAGATGAAATAGAAGAAATCTTACCGGGAGCAAATTGTGGTGCCTGTGGTTATGCCGGCTGTAGTAATTTTGCTGAAGCAGTCGTAACAGGTGATGCAGATGTAAACGGTTGTCCGGTAGGTGGAGAAAAAGTCGCAGATAAAATTGCTGATATACTTGGTCAGGAGGCTTCATCTTCTGAAAAGAAAGTTGCCCGTTTATTATGTAGAGGTGGATTAAAGGAAACTAAAAAAAGGTCAAGTTATAGAGGTATTAAAACATGTGAAGCAGTTGAAGCAGTAAATGGTGGTACCAAGACATGTCAATATGGTTGTCTGGGTTATGGTGACTGTGTTGAGGTATGTCCTTTTGATGCTATTAAAATGAATGATAATGGTTTGCCTGAAATAGATCCTGACAAATGTACTGGGTGTGGGAACTGTGTTAAGGCCTGTCCCAAGGGAACAATACAGCTAGTTCCCCTATCATCTGAAAATCATATAAATTGTTCTTCTCATGATCCAGGGAAAACTGTTAGAAAAATATGTGAAGTTGGCTGTATAGGCTGTGGGATATGTGCAAAAACCTGTCCGGTTGATGCCATTACTATGGAGGATAACCTGGCGGTAATTGATTATGAAAAATGTATAAATTGTGGTTTGTGTGCTGAAAAGTGTCCTACG
>CAYRVO010000205.1:0-3375 GCA_964427565.1 uncultured Halanaerobiales bacterium
AAATACTAAACAGGCTCTGGATATTATAAAACCTCAGGTAGAAAAAATGGTTTCACTAATAACAAAAAAAATAATAAAAATAAATGGCAAATCACCTCAGGCAGTACTCTGTATTGGTGGAGGATCTTTAACACCATTATTGATAAATGAATTGAGCCGGCAGATGGAATTACCTGAAGATAGAGTTGGTATTAAGGATAGTAAAGATTTAAAGAATATAAAGGGTGAAATAAAAGATATAAATAGTTCCCAGAGTTTAACTCCCATAGGAATTGCCTGTAATTCCTACAAAAATAAAGAAGGTAGTAATTTTTACAATATTAAAGTAAATAATAATTTTTTACAGATTTTTTCAATAAAAAACCCCACTGTGTCCGAGGCTTTACTGGCAGCAAATGTTAATATAAAAAAAATCAGGCCGGCTACTGGAATGGGATTGACATTTACTATTAATGGCCAATTAAAAACAGTAAAAGGTACAATTGGCAAACCTGGAAATGTTTATTTGAATGGTGAAAAAGTAGGTTTGGATGAAGAACTAACATCAGGTGATGAAATTGAATTTGAACCTGGAGAAGAAGGAAAAGATGCACAGGCCAGGATTGAAGATGTTATTTCACAGGAAGCATTGACTTCCAGGAAGCTTAATATCAATGGTCAAGAGCAGGAAATTAAAGCTAATATTTTTCAGAATGGTAAGCCTGTGGATTTAAGATCTCCCGTAGTCGATGGTGCAGATATTAATTACAATTCGATAAGTAAGATTAAAGATGCTGTAATGCAAGTAAAAGGAATAAATCCTGAGCAGATTAAAAATGAGTGTATTCATTTTACTGTTAATGGTGAACAGAAAAAATTATCTAAAAGTAAGTATATTATAAAAGAAGGAAATGAAATTGTAAATCCTGATAAGCCTTTTGAAGAGGGGATGAAATTGCAAGTTGAAGAAAATAAATTGGAATTTTCTATAAGCAGATTAATTTCCAAAATTTCAGATAATATGACTATAATATTTAATGATAATCAATTGAATATACCGCGTGAAATTACAAAAATAATGGTAAATGGTAAACAGGTTAAAGAAGATTATGAAGTTAAAAATGGAGATAAAATTGAAATTAAATTTCACAAAATGACTGTGAATAGTGTTTTAGAATTTATAAATTATAATCTATCTTCTGAACTTAAAGAGAGAGTTACTTTAGAAATAAATAAAGAGCAAGCTGATTTTAATAATTATATATATGATGGAGATAAAGTAGATTTGAGATTTGAAAAATTTAATGATAGAAAAATTAAATAGTGGTTAATAATGCAATAGAGATACCCAATAATGTTCCAAGTAAGACTTCAACTGGGGTGTGACCTATTAATTCACGGAGTTCCTTTTTTAGTAGTTCTTTATCTTTTTCTATCTTTGTTATATCCAGGTGCTTGAGTAGTCTATTTAAAACATTAGCCTGTTGTCCAACTGCTCTTCTGACTCCCCTTGCATCATAGATAATAATCAAGGAAAATACAGTTACTATAGCAAACATATCAGAGTCAAAACCGTATTTTAAACCGACTAGAGTTGACAGTGTTGAGACAAATGATGCATGGGAACTGGGCATTCCCCCAGAACCTATGATTCTAGTGACATCAAAAGGATGTGTCATAAATATTTTCAAAAATTGAGCTATAAGTAATGATGAAATTGAAATTAAGAGTATAGGCATATTTTTTACTCCTTTTAGTATATCTCTTTACTGTTTGCAATTTGTTCAATCTAAGCTTTTTGTGTTATAATCATATTTTATAATATAAATAATATTAATTGCAAGAAAAAATGAAAGGAAAATACTATGAATCCCTATCAATATATAGAACAATTACGTAAATTTGGAGAAGAGGGTGGTTTTAATCCTGGTCTAGAAAGAGTAAATATAATTCTAGAACAGTTTGATCATCCGGAAAATAAAATAAAAGTAATCCATGTAGCAGGTAGTAATGGTAAGGGATCGACTATTGCTTTTTTGCGTAGCATATATACTCAGGCCGGTTATAATGTTGCTTCCTATATTTCACCACCTATTTATAAGTTTAATGAAAGAATTAAAATTAATAATATACCTATTAATAGTGAAGAACTGAAAGAGATAGTTCAAAAACTTGATTCTGTTATTGAAAGTTTATTAGAAGATGCTAAAATAAGTAGTCCCAGTTTTTTTGAGTTTATAACTGCTATTTTTTATTTTTATTTTTATCAAAAGGAAGTTGATATAGCTTTAATGGAAGTGGGATTGGGAGGGAGATTAGATGCTACAAATGTTGTTATTTCACCCCTTATTAGTGTTATAACTACTATCAGTCTTGAACACAGTGCAATTTTAGGGGAAACAGTAGCAGCAATTGCGAAAGAAAAAGCTGGTATTATAAAAGAAGGTAGACCTGTTATTACTGGTGTAAAAGAAGAATTGCGAATGGTAATAGAAGAAATTGCGGAGCAAAAGGAGTCTCCCTTAATAGATATAAATAATAAATACAAATATAGGTTGTTATCATCTTCTTTGCAAGGGCAGAAAGTCATAATAAATAGTAATAATCTAGAATACAAATTAAGTATACCATTACTGGGAAAACATCAAATCAAGAATGCGCTGCTTGCTTTGGGTGTTGTTGATAGACTTGCTAATGTATTACCTGTTACAGAAGAGAATATAAAAACAGGTATAAAAAAAACTAGCTGGCCGGGGAGAATAGAAATTGTCAGTAAAAAGCCCACAATAATAATTGATGGAGCTCATAATAGTGCTGGTATTAAAGTATTGTCCGATTTTCTGCAGGAAAATATCAGGGAGGGGCAAAAGGTTTCGATTATATTGGGAATATTAAATGATAAAAATGTCCGGGAAATGTTAGGCTATTTAAATATTGATAAACTTGAGATTGAGTTTATAATTACTAGAAATAAAAATGAAAGAGCATTAAAACCTGAGAAAATAAAAGAGATAGTTGAAGAATTAAATATTAAAAATAAGATTTTTGCACATCTGGAGGAAGCAATAAATAATGTTCGCAAAAATGCCGGCAAAGATGATATTATATTGATTACCGGTTCTTTATATACAGTAAAGGAAGCAAAAATTGTTTTGTAGACTGACATATTTTAGCATCCACAAACATAAATGTTAATAAGAGAAAGGATGTGAATGAGATGAAGAATCGGAATAGCAAATTTTCTTTAACAATAATGGTAGTTATTATGGCAGTTCTGGCAGTTTTTGTTGGTTATTTACTGGGGAACTGGTTGATTCAGATGGTAACTGGAGATACAGATACACATCAAGTGATGGAAGATAAAATTGTTGAAGAAGAAATTGTTGAGGATAGTAA
>CAYRVO010000206.1:0-3373 GCA_964427565.1 uncultured Halanaerobiales bacterium
GCTCGAGATGCCAACCGGGGTAAATGTGCCCATTCATGCCGCTGGAAGTATTATCTACTGGAAGAACAGAGGCCTGGTGAATATTATCCTGTATTTGAAGATGAAAATGGTACATATATTATGAATTCCAGAGATTTATGTCTTTTAGAACATATACCCGAGTTAATGCAACTTGAGTTGGATAGTTTTAAGATAGAGGGCAGGATGAAGAGTGTTCACTATGTTGCTACAGTAACAGGTACTTACAGAAAAGCAATTAATAAATATTGTTCAGATCCTGAAAACTATGAATTTAAAGATGAATGGATGGATGAGCTGCAGAAAATAAGTCACAGAGATTATACAACCGGATTTTTTATTAATAGACCAGGTCCTGAAGGACATAATTATGAATCTTCTTCCTATAAACGTATTTATGATTTTATGGGTATAGTTCGTAAATATGATCAGGAAAATAAAGAAGCAATAGTTGAAGTAAGAAATAAATATTACCGTGGTGATACTATTGAAATTATTGGTCCCAATATTGAACCGTTTACAACTAAAGTAGAATATATTATAAATGAAAATGGAGAAAGTGTTAAGGAAGCACCACATCCTAAAAAATTAATAAAAGTACCGGTTGATAGAGAAGTAAAACCCTATTATATTATTAGGCGCAGAAAGAGGGATGACAACAAGTGATAGAAAATGATACCCAGCAAATTATAATTAAGATTCCCCAGAAAGAAATTGTTTTTGTAGATATGGTTTTTAAATCTCATGAAGGTCTGGCCATGTTAACATTAAACCATGATCAAGAAGGAATGGTTTATCTTGATGTAACGGAAGGTACCAGAGGTGATGTTTTGAAAATCATTTCTGAGTTAGGAAAGAAATTTCCCGCAGAAATTATAAAAAAATAAATCACAAATTACTATTCCACCTCATATATATATATTTAGGAGGTGGATTTTTTGTTATCATTACTTACAGGTTTACTGGAAGGGATATTGTTATTAGTATCATATATAAAATCCGGTAAAGTATTCCCGAAACCATTAGAATCAAAAGAAGAAGAGAAATATTTACAGAGGATGAAAGAGGGGGATAAAGAAGCCAGGAATATTCTTATAGAACATAATTTGCGTCTTGTAGCTCATATTGTTAAAAAATATGATACAGCACATACGGATAACGAAGATTTAATATCAATTGGTACTATAGGTTTGATAAAAGGTATAAATACTTATGATAATAGTAAAAGTACAAAACTTGCTACCTATGCAGCACGTTGTATAGAGAATGAAATATTAATGCATCTTCGCTCAACTAAAAAACTGAACAGGGAAATTTTATTACAAAAAAAGATAGGTTCAGATAAAGAAGGGAATGAAATTACACTTTTTGATGTTATCTGTTCTGGTGATGAATCAGTATCAGAAAGGGTAGAAAAAAATATAAATGAAGAAAAATTATATAATAACTTAAAAAAATTATCAAAAAGGCAAAGGAAAGTGATTATATTAAGATATGGATTAAATAATGGTAAGAAGTTGACTCAGAAAGAAGTTGCCTCTATACTGGGTATATCACGTTCGTATATATCAAGAATAGAAAAGAAAGCAGTAAATAGTTTAACTAAGTTATTTTTTGAGGAATAAAGAAATAAGTAAAATGTAATAAAATGTTATAATATGAAAATATATTTGACTTTTAATTTTATATTTATTATTATAAGGATACATAGTATAAAAAAATTATAATAAGGCAATAATTAATATGGAGGGAATAATGTTTAAGTCTTTACAACCAGACCAGTATTATAAAGATATTTTTGAAGTGAATTTTGAAAAACTGAGACAACAGGGTATTGAGGGAATTATTTGTGATATTGATAATACTATTGTATCCTGGGATGAAAAAAAAGTTATGGACGAAGTTTTATCTCTTTTTACTAAAATGAAAAACATGAATTTCCAGATATGTCTGGTATCCAATGGATTAAGTAGAAGAGTTGATTATTTCAGTAAAGAGCTGGATATTCCCGGTTTTGGCAGGGCAATAAAGCCCAGAAAGAAGGCGTATTTAAATGCTATTGCCAGGCTGGATATTGATAAAAATAAAATTGCAGTTATTGGAGATCAAATATTTACAGATGTTTTTGGTGGTAATAGGCTGGGCTTGACAACTATTTTGGTAGACCCGATGAATGAAAAAGAATTTATAACCACAAAATTTCTCAGAATTATTGAAAAGATAATATTTAAGAGAAATTGATAAGTGGAGGTGTAAAAAAATGTACAAACCTTTAATAAAGATTATAACTTTATGTATTTTGCTAATTACTTTATCTTCTTTGCTGTCATTTCAACAGGTAGATGCCAGTTATTATTTTCAGTTAGGAGAAAGAGTACTTGTTAGAGGGGATGAAGGTCCTGATGTAGCTTTATTGCAGCGGAAATTAAAAGAATTGTCTTTTTATGAGGGACATATAGATGGACTTTACGGTTCACAAACAGTTCAGGCAGTTAAAGAATTTCAAAAGAACAAGGGAATAACGGTTGATGGGATTACTGGATCTGAGACACTCTCGAATTTACCCCAGGAAGAATTGATAAGCAGAATGAGTGTAGATAGAGATAAGATAATTATTCTGGCCCGCATTATTCATGGTGAAGCCAGAGGTGAAGATTTTAAAGGTAGAGTTGCAGTTGGTGCTGTAATACTAAATAGAGTTAAGAGTTACAAATTTCCAGATTCAATTCGTGAAGTTGTTTTACAAAAAGGTCAATTTAGCTGTTTGTATGATGGACAGGCTAATTATTACCCACTTCCCAGTTCAATAGATGCAGCAAAAGCAGCCATTATAGGCTATGATCCAACTTATGAATCACTTTATTTCTATAATCCTGAGGTTGCTACAAAAATCGAATGGATTTCCAAACGACCAGTAACCACCAGGATTGGCAAACATGTTTTTGCCGGTTAAAGATAAAAAAAGCACCCATTGAGGGGTGCTTTTTTTATATGTTCTTTAAATATTAATTATTAGCTGAATTTTCAACTGCATCCCGCATATTTTTCATACATTCTTCACATATTGTTTTGCCTTTAAAGTCAATGGTATTATCTGCATTTCCACAGAAAATACATGCTGGTTCGTATTTTTTTAATATTATTTTATCTTCATCAACGAATATTTCCATTGGATCTTTTTTATTGATATCCATAGTTTTGCGTAATTCAATAGGTATTACCATTCTACCTAAATCATCTATTTTTCTAACTATACCAGTAGATTTCACTTTTTACCCACCTCCTTAAACAAATTTCGTCATTTATTTATAATTAATTATACTATTTATTTCCAAGATAGTCAATAGTTTTAAGT
>CAYRVO010000207.1:0-3366 GCA_964427565.1 uncultured Halanaerobiales bacterium
CTGCTCAGAAACTTGTTCTTGCTGCTAAAAAGGGTTTACCTGTTGTATATACACCGTGTATTATGGCTGGAGGTACTGTCCCGGCAACATTAGCTGGAGCAATGGCAAATGGTTTAGCTGAAAGTTTAAGCGGACTTGTTTTAAATCAGCAGACTAATGAAGGAAGCCCATTTATAATGGGTGGAGTATTTACAATAATGGATATGAATACAACTATTTTCGCCTATGGTGCACCAGAATTTCATTTAATGCAGGCTGGACTAGCAGATGTTTCTAATTATCTACAACTACCTATGTTTGGAACATGTGGTTGTTCTGATTCTAAAGTAGTAGACCAGCAGGCTGCAATTGAAGATGCACTTTCCATTATGGTAACTGCTCAGTCAGGTGCTAATTTAAATCATGATGTTGGATATATAGAACATGGTAACTGTTCTGCTCTGGAAAATCTTGTACTTAGTAATGAGCTTATTGGTATTGCCAGAAGAATAGTTAAAGGTATAAATGTAAATGATGATACCCTTGCCACCCATGTAATTGATAATGTTGGTCCTGGCGGACACTTCCTCGGTGAAGAACATACAATGAAATACTTTAAAGAGGAAACCTGGTATCCAGATTTATTTAAACGTAATTTTTATGATAACTGGGAAGCAGAAGGAAAACCGACTTTATTTGATAGATGTAACGAAAAAGTAATTAATATTTTAGAAAATCACGAGCCAGAACCTCTACCAGATGATGTATCTAAAAAACTAGAAAAAATCGTTAAAGATGCAGAAGCTAGAATAAAATAGTTTAAGGTGTAATTCCTGAATTATACCAGGTTAGCTATATGATTCATATAGCTAACCTGGATATAATATGTTTTTTTTAAAATTATATTAAATAATTTAATTTATTCCTTTAAGGAGGATAAATTCATGTCTAATCTGGCATTGGGAATTGATACAGGCGGTACATATACTGATGGTGTTATTTATGATCTTGAAAATAATGATATAGTAAAAAAAACAAAGGAAATTACGACCAGGCATAATTTAGAAATTGCCATTGGGAACTGTTTGAATAATTTAATTGATTCAGAGATCAAAAATAATGTATTGGAAAATATAAAAATGGTATCCCTTTCAACTACACTGGCAACAAATGCAATTGTAGAGGGGCAGGGGGCAGAAGTTGGACTTATATTAATTGGTTTTAATTCAGAAAAAAATTTCCCTACTTCTTATTGTAAAAGTGTAGCGGGTGGTTGTGATGTTAAAGGTGAAGTTAAAGAAAAAATTGATAAAGAAGAAATAAAAAATGTAATTAATGAAATGAAAGAAAATGTAGATGCGTTTGCAGTTTCAGGATATATGAGTATTCGAAATCCGGAGCAGGAAAACATAGTAAAAAAAATAATAATGGAAAATACTGGTTATCCGGTAGTTGCTGCTCATCAGTTATCATCTGATCTGGGAATTCATGAGAGAACAGTAACTGCTGTTTTCAATGCCAGATTATTACCGTTAATTACAGAATTAATAGAGACAGTAAAAGAAAAGATTAAAGAAAAAGGTTTAAAAGCTCCTTTGATGGTTGTCAGGGGAGATGGGAGTTTAATTAGTGAAAAGATGGCCCGGGAAAAACCGGTAGAAACTTCTTTATCCGGTCCGGCTGCAAGTATTATGGGGGCAATGGCTTTAACAGGAGAAGACGATGGTATTGTTGTTGATATGGGTGGTACAACAACTGATGTAGCCATATTAAATGATGGCAAACCTAACCTAAGTAATAAAGGTGCAAGTGTAGGGGGTTGGTTAACAAGAGTTAAGGCTGCAGATATAACCACAGAAGGGATTGGTGGTGACAGTTTAATAAAAGTATCAAAGCAGCGAGTCCTGGAAATTGGTCCTCAGAGAGTTTTTCCAATATCCTGGGTAGTAGATAATCATCAGCATTTATATAAAGAATTAAAAGAGATAAATGAAAGCAAATACTTTCCGCTGGGATCTCAACCTACAAGTGTATTGGTTTATATAAAAGAACCAGTAAATCTTGATCTATCACGTTCTGAAAAAGACATATTAAAAATAATAAAAGAAAAACCGCATACTATTTATCATACAGCAAAAAAAGTAGATATGGATGTAGAAATGTTACCCTGGCGTCGCTTAGTAAATGTAGGTTCGGTACACAGGGCATCATTAACTCCTACTGATATACTTCACTATTCAGGAGAATATAATAAATGGAATAATGAAGCAGCTGAAATGGGTATAAAAATTATGTCAAAAAGATTTGATGAAAATTCCGAAAATTTTGTTGAAACTGTTCTGGAAAAGATTTATAATAAAATTGCTGTACTATTAATTAAAGTTTTGATAAATAATGAAGGAGGTGAAATATCAACTAACGAAAAATCCGTTGAATATATATTAAGTAAAATGTTAGCAGAAGAAAAAAACAAGGATAGTTTTATTAAATTTATAGCGAATATTAAATTACCTATTATGGCTGTAGGTGCACCTGTGAAAGCCTATTTCAAACAGATATCTGAAAAGGTTAATGCAGAACTTTTTCTTCCCGGCTCAGCAGAAGTAGCAAATGCAGTTGGAACAGTAAGTGGAAAAATAATTGAAAGAATTGAGGTTTTTATTAAACCGGGTAAAGGTGGAGGATTTATAGTTCATACACCAGAAGAACGAAAAAGTTTCATCAAATATGAAGAGGCATTAAGTTATGGAAGAGAAAAAGGAAAAAATTTTGCATTAGAACAGGCTGATTATGCTGGTGCTTCTGATATTGAAGTGTTGATTGATCAAAACGATAAGTACAGTAAATTACCAGGACAGATCGAGGAAGATAAAGACAAATTATTTATTGAAAGTAAATTAAATATTTCAGCTGTGGGTAAACCATGGTAAATAAAAATTTCAAGGAGGTGGAAGTTACCGGTGAAAATAACCGGTAACAAAATATATGATTGTTATAGGAGAATTAATTAATTCAACAAGGGATATTATAAAAGAAAAAATTGAAGAGAAAGATGAAGAGTATATTAAGAATATTGCTCAAAAACAGGTAGATTGTGGTGCTTCTTTTGTAGATGTTAATGCTGGAGCATTTGTATGGGATGAAGTAGAAAATCTTATCTGGCTGGTAAATACAGTTCAAGAACATATAGATAAGCCACTTGCTTTAGATAGTCCAAGTGCTGAGGCTTTGAAAAAAGCTGCTGAAGTACCTGAAGGTAGACCCATGATAAATTCAATAACAGCAGAAGAAGAAAGATATGCTGAAGTATTACCAATTTTAAAAGAATTTGATGCAGAAGTAATCGCTCTTTGTATGAGTGATGATGGTATGCCAGAAACAGCAGAT
>CAYRVO010000208.1:0-3365 GCA_964427565.1 uncultured Halanaerobiales bacterium
ATCATATATCCATAGGCCAGATCATTACTTTTAAGCCCTGTATTTGCAAAGTGATTTACAATTATTTTGGGTAAGACACCGGCCAGTAAGGCTGAAAATTGAGAAAAGATCATTCTGGCTCCTGAGAGTCTTGTCCTGATTTTATAATCTCTTGTCATATCAGCATTAAGTGCTGAATAAGGTACCATAACCATAGTGAAAATAGTAGAAAAAAATACATAAGCAAAAACATAATAAAGAAATAAATAATTTTGAGATTCAAAATTTGCTGGATACCAGAGCATAAAAAAACTCAGAGTTACTGGAATAATTGCCAAAATAAAATATATTCTTCTCCGTCCATATTTTGATCGTGTATTATCTGAAATATATCCCATTAGGGGGTCTGAAATAGCATCCCAGGCTTTACCTATAACAAGTACAAGCCCTGCTTTAGCAGGAGTTAACCCTACAATATCTGTCAGGAATATCATAAATAAGGTTCCGATAATAATAAAAGCCCCTCCACCATATATATCACCGAGACCATAGAGGATAATATTTTTAATGCTTATATTCTGTTTATTTTTTGACATAATAATCACATCCAGCTATTTTTTATATAACAATTATATAATAGAAGTTCTTTAAATGAAAACTAATTATATTTAAAATACTTTTCTTTTAAAACATACATACCTTTGGTATAATAATTAATGTAAAATAGATAATTATTTGTCAGTAAAAAAACCAATAATTATCAGGATTTTTACAGAAAATAGTCCCCAAAAATATATTATATATAAAAGGTGATAGAAGTTAAAGTCTGCTTGCAAACTTCGTGGGCTTGCCCCGAGGAGGGTCAAAGAATGAACCGAAATCAGTTTATGGTAATAAATAAAAAAGATATGGAGGAAAGAGATTGGGAACAGCCAGATTTTATTATTGTTTCTGGTGATGCCTATATAGATCATCCTTCTTTTGGAACAGCAATTATTGCCCGGGTACTTGAAGATGCAGGATTTAAAGTAGGAATTATAGCTCAGCCTGACTGGAGGAGTACACATGATTTTAAAAAACTGGGTAAACCCCGGCTTGCTTTTCTGGTAACAGCCGGAAATATGGATTCTATGGTTAATCATTATACAGTTAATAAAAAGAAAAGGAGAAATGATGCTTATTCGCCCGGGGGTAAAAGTGGTAAGAGACCTGACAGGGCCACTATTGTTTATTGTAATCGAATTAAGGAAGCTTATAAAGATATATCTATTATTATTGGTGGGATAGAAGCAAGTCTGCGCCGCTTTGCTTACTATGATTACTGGGATAATAAAGTAAGGCGTTCAATTATATTTGACAGCAGAGCCGATCTTCTGGTATATGGAATGGGGGAAAGACAGATACTGGAAATTGCTGAAAACCTTGATTCCGGGCTTGACATTCAATATATCCGGCATATTCCCGGGACCTGTTATATAATTGATAATCTTGATAATGTTTATGGTTATAAAAAATTAGATTCATATACTGAAGTGGTCAATGATAAAAAGAAATATGCACAATCCTTTAAGGTTCAATATGAAGAGCAGGACCCGATAAGAGGGCAAATATTGGTTCAAAAACATAGTGACAGGTTTCTTGTTCAAAATCCGCCGGCAGAACCTCTGGATCGGGAAATGTTAGATCTGATATATTCATTACCTTATCAGAGAGATTATCATCCTGTTTATAAGAAAGATGGTGGTGTTCCAGCAATAAAAGAGGTTAAATTTAGTATTACAAGTTCTCGGGGTTGTTTTGGGGGTTGTTCCTTTTGTGCACTTAGCTTTCATCAGGGACGGGCTGTAGTGAGCCGGAGTAAAGAGTCGATTGTAAGAGAAGCTAAAAAAATTATTGCAGATGAAGATTTTAAAGGTTATATTCATGATGTGGGTGGGCCAACAGCTAATTTTAGAAATCCAGCCTGTACAAGGCAATTACGAGAGGGTTCCTGTAAAAATCGTCAGTGTTTATATCCTTCTCTCTGTAATAATTTAAATGTAGATCATAGTGAATATTTAGATATATTAAGAACCTTACGCAATTTAGAAGGTGTAAAAAAAGTATTTATCAGATCAGGCCTCAGATTTGATTATATAATGGCTGATAAAGATGATACATTTTTTGAGGAGTTATGCCAGCATCATGTAAGTGGCCTGTTAAAAGTAGCACCAGAACATGTTTCAGAACGTGTTTTAAATTTGATGGGTAAACCTGGTAATGAAGTTTTTGAAGAGTTCAGAAAAAAGTTTTACCGTTTAAATGATAAGTATGATAAAGAACAATATTTAATTCCCTATCTTATATCAGGTCATCCAGGTAGTACACTAAAATCGGCAATTGAGCTTGCTGAATATCTCAGGGATATAAATCACCACCCGGAACAGGTTCAAGATTTTTATCCGACTCCAGGAACTTTATCTACCACTATGTATTATACCGGTTATGATCCAAGAACAATGGAAGAAGTGTATGTACCAAAAAGCAGGGAAGAAAAGAAGATGCAGAGAGCACTTTTACAGTATCATTATTCCCGCAATTATAATCTTGTTTATAAAGCTTTAAAAAAGGCCGGGAGAGAGGATTTAATAGGATACCATAAACAGGCCTTAATTCGTCCGCGCAATAATTAACTAAGATTTTTAATAATTAAATATTAACAGAGCACTTAAAAATAAGTGGACTGAAGTTTTAATGATTATCTAAAGGTTATACTTTGTTTGCCTGAAATTTTTATAATATGAACAAAAAAAGTGGGGATTATTAATGAAAAGAACACCAATTATATTCTATATAAGTAGATTTTTAACCCGTGGATTATTAAAATCAATTTTAAATATTACTGTAAATGGAATTGATAATATCCCTGAGGATAAACCATTTATTCTTATTTGCAATCATTTAAACTGGATTGATCCCTTTTTGTTATATACAGTATTTCCTGCCAGGCAAAAACTTGTTTTTTTAGCAGAATATGATGGTATTTATGATTCTGCTTTCAGAAAGAAATTTATTGATATCCATGGGAAACCAATTGTTGTTATCCATAGAGATAAATCTAGTTCCCGGGTAGCAGCTCTAAAAGCAATGTTTAGGGTTATAAAAAAAGGAGAAACACTGGCTGTATTTCCTGAAGGAAGACTGGGACATAAAGAGGGAGATTTATTTCCTTTTCATGTGGGTGCTTTCTCTGTGGCTAAAAAGCTTGCTGTTCCTGTTTTACCGGTAGCTATTGCGGGTAGTAAAAAACTTTCATTGCGTAAACCAGTAAATGTAAAAATAGGACATTTATTTTATTGTCAGCCACAAGAATCTGGAGAGGATTTTGCCCACAGAAGGGCACAGGT
>CAYRVO010000209.1:0-3363 GCA_964427565.1 uncultured Halanaerobiales bacterium
TTTTTGTGTTTTAGAAAAAGGATATTCTTTAACTATTTCATCTGAATTATTATCAATACGTTTGCCTAAATTATTTATTTCATCTGAATTATTATCAATACGTTTACCTAAACTATTTATCTCATCTGTGTTATTATCGATACTTTTTCTTAAATTACTTATTTCATCTGAATTTTTTTCTATATATTCTGCCAGATTATCTATTCTATCAGTATTATTATTAATTTGTTTTCTATTTTCTTTTATCTGTTTACCATTATCTTTAACATTATGAATAATATCTTCCTGGTTACCCTTTATATCATTTAGTTCATGCAAAATCTTTCTCAGTTCTTTCTGCAAAGAAATTACCCTCCCCCATATTATCCATAAAATCTTATCCTGACGATTCAATTTTCCTATATATAATTATAATACATATGTTCTATAATGTCAATACTTCCTTATTTTTCTTTTTATTAATAACAAAAATCAGGAAGTAGTTCTCGAGCTCTATGTAAATAACTCTTCGTATCCATTTTACCGGCAGCATATTTATGATGCCAATTCTTACTTACAGGCATCTTCTTATATAATTCTGAACGCCGGGCTTCCAACAACTGGGGAGGACATTTCATTACATCAGCGGCACATACAATCCTATTATTTGACTCACAGTCAAGACTGCGCAACCATTTCAAACCTTCTCGACAGCGTAATAAATGGTGATCAATTATTAAAAGAGGAACCGTATTACTCAAAGTAAGAACATTCTCCCGGGCCAGTTTTCTATCTTTCGGTTTGAGTTGTGGTAAGTAAATAGGTGGACCACTGGCTAAAACAATATCAGGAGTTAGTTTAATTACTTTATCTATAGCCTGCCGGGTAAGAAACTGAATATCTGAAGCATGGACAAAATTTTTATTATCTACTTCAATTCTGGTAACCATTACCCGACCCAGATGTGAATCTTCTTCCCCATGAGATACGGGTTGACTAAAACTTAATTCAGCAATATTTTTACCTTCCGCAACAATATATTCAGGACTATTTACTTTAATATTCCAGGCTCTTTCTTTCATCTTATGAGAGTCTTCACTATTTCCCTTGGCATAAATACTAAGATTCTGAAATAAATTTTCTACTTCTTGCAGATCAAGCTGATAAGGATTAGCATTAGCCAAAGGAATATGATCACCATGAAAATGGCTGAAAACTATATCAGTAGTATTCTGTAGGTGTTTTAATATACGGCCCTGAATAATTTCATCAACAGCTACCTGAACCGGATGAGGTAGCAAACCTTTTCTTTTATAACCCAGAGCAATACCGGGATCAATAACTATTTTTTTTGATTCTGTTTTGACAACACAACACAGACCACGTACACCCAGAGATTCTGTAGCAAGAATTCTTATTCTGTTAGAAATCATATTAATACTCCCCGAATAATATACATTTTTTATTAATGATCCTCATGCTACTATTTTAATTTATATTATGCTTTTGTGAAATTTTCTCTTTTAATCATATTATATACTAAATATTGTCAAATTTAAAGTTAAAAACAATTAAATTAACGAGTGAATTTAGATTTTTTATTTGTTAAACTTGCAAAAATAGGCCAGATTAAAAATATCAATGATAAAATAATCAAAATTGCTCCCAGGGGTTTAGTAAAAAACATAAATGGTGTCTTGTATTTTATTAATGCCCGCAGGAGATTGTTTTCCATAATTGGTCCCAGGACCAGACCCAGAACCATAATTGCCACCGAATATCCATTCTGCTTCATATAAAATCCCACTAAACCAAAAATAAGCATTACCAGTACATCAAACATACTATTATTAACAGAATAGGCACCAAGAACAGCAAAAACAAAAATTAATGGATATAATACACTTTTAGGTACTTTTAATAGCTTTGTAATAGCTTTTACTTCAATAAATCCGGCCAGTAAAATTAAAACATTTATAATTAAAATTCCGGCAAATAATTTATAAACCATCTCTTCATTAATAGTAAACAACATGGGACCCGGTTGTAAACCATGAACTTCAAATACACCCAGTAATATTGCGGTTACTGCCCCTCCGGGTATACCCAGGGATAGTAAAGGTATAAATGTAGCAACTGCCGCTGAATTGTTGGCTGCTTCCGGGGCTGCTACACCATTTAAACTACCATGACCAAGCTCATTTTTACTACCCTTAAAGATCCTCTCTTCCATACTATAGCCTAAATAATTAGCCAGAACAGCTCCTGCACCGGGTAAAGCACCAATTATTAGCCCCAAAAGAGAAGAACGTGAAATTGTACCCTTAATACTCTTAATATCCTGCCAATCCGGCAACTCCATTTTAAAATTGTTATCAGTTTTAGACACCAGAGAACCATCTTTTATTTGATTAAATACCTCTCCTACTGCATAAGCCCCGATCATTATGGGTACAAAATTAAATCCATTTAATAAATAAGTCTGTCCAAAAGTAAATCTCAAAGTACCATCAATACTGGACATCCCCACAAGACTCAAGAAAATACCAATAACACCGGAAATAAGTCCCTTTAAATAATTATCACTTAAACCCGTCATAACACTCATCCCCAATAAAGTCAGAGCAAAGTATTCAACAGAACCAAACAGATATGATATTTTAATCAGCTGTGTAGATCCAATAACAAGAATGAAAGAACTGAAAATACCCCCGATAGCAGAAGCAATAATAGCTACTCCCAGGGCCTTAGCCGCTTTCCCCTGTTTGGTTAAACTATAACCATCAATAGTTGTACACGTGTTTTCTGGAGCACCGGGTATATTAAATAATATCGCTGTCTGGGAACCACCAAAAGTTGCTGCAACATAAACCCCTGCCACCAAAAGAATACCAGCAGCAGGACTCATAGTATATGTGAAAGGAACAAGTAAAGTTGCAGCTATCACAGGTCCTAACCCGGGAATAGCCCCAAATATAATTCCAATTAAAGAACCAAGTACCAGTACTATTATATAAATTGGCTGAGTTAAAATCTGAAAACCCTGAAATAAACTCTCAAACATAATTAACCTCCTGATCTATCAATATAAAATAAACTCACTAAATCTTTTAAAGATACCTATACCCTGTGGTAAAGGTATATACAGCATTTTAATAAAGAGAATCTTGAAGCTGGACCGGAAAAGAAGGGTGATAAAAGCCCCTTTCAAGCGATACTGGATGGAGATTCTGGAAGTATCGTGGAGATATTAGAAAAGGAGCTAAATAAGGATAAGGAACCGATGAATTTGATAAATAAAGAGCTCATCCCGGCGATTGAAAAAGTAGGCGAGCTTTTTGACAATAAGGATTATTTTCTACCCCAGGTGATCGCCTCGGCTGA
>CAYRVO010000210.1:0-3350 GCA_964427565.1 uncultured Halanaerobiales bacterium
TCAATTTTTTCAAACCTTTCCAGCATTGTGCTCCTGAGATTTGCTACCATATCAATAAGTTGTTTTATCTCATCAGCCATAGTAAATTATCCTCCTCCAAAAAATTATTTCTAATTAATATATTCTTTAAAAATATACAAAATCCTTTTTTAATATAATTTTTTCCATTTTTTTCTTTTAATACTCATTATCCTTTACCTTGCAGCTTAAATATATTAGTATATAGAAAAATTAAAACAGTTAAATTCAGGTATTAACCCAGATGCATTATTAATTAGACAAAATATTTGTGTTACAGAAGATAATTAAGATAATAATAGCCCTATCGTAAAGATAGGGCTTAATTTCCAGCTTCTAAAATTGTGTATGTCCTAAATATTTTTTTGATCTCTTACATAAACCCTTCGAAATACAATATAGGGTTCTGTTTTATATATGATCAAAATAATTTCCAACATCCAACGTCTAACTTCTAAATTTGGTGGAGGTGGTGGGACTCGAACCCACGTACTGCATGATTCATCCCTGAAGCCCTACGAACATAGTCTGTTCTTTGATTTCACAGTAAAAGCCCCAACAGACAGGGTCAATTACTGCTAGCCTGTAAATTTCCTATTTACCTACAGACATCAGTAAATAGTAAGTCTGCTTTATATGACACTTAACCGACCTCACAGACAAAACCCGATCAAGCGTTAGCAACCTACGCGGCTGCTAAAGCGTAATTATTATCGTTTGCAGATAATTTTAGTACTCAGTATTTTACGGGTGAAAGAGAATCCCCGATCCGCTCCTCAAGTACTCACCATGCAGGCGAAACCATGACACCCCCACAGTCAGAATTATTTTATTTTGTGTAAATTATTATAACCTATAACATAGGTATTGTCAAATGTCATACTTGCCCTTAAGGCGGTCTTTAAAGGCCCTTTCAACCTCTCTCTCTGCAGTCTTTTTAGCAATATCTCGTCTCTTATCATGGATATTTTTACCTTTAGCCAGAGCAAGTTCAATTTTTGCCAGATTATTTCTGATATAAATCGATAGTGGTACAAGTGTATATCCCTTTTGTCTTGTATAACCAATAAGTTTTCTTATCTGTTTTTTATGAAGCAGTAATTTCCGGACTCTTTCCGGTTTGTGATTATATCTATTACCTTCTTTATAGGGACTTATATGCATATTATACAAATATACTTCACCATTTTCAACCATGGCAAAACTATCCTTAAGATTAACTTTCCTGCCTCTAATAGATTTAATCTCAGTACCTTTCAAAATTATACCTGCTTCATATGTTTCTTCTATATTAAAATCATGTTTAGCTTTTTTATTACGTGCAACAATAGTAACATTTTCATCTGCCATAAAAATACCTCCTTAATCTTCAACAAGCTTAAATGTCAATTCTCTTTTCTTAATATTAACACTGACAATTTTAACATTGACTTTATCACCAAGTCTATATATTTTACCTTTTCTTTCCCCTATTAATGCCTGTAATTCCTTATTTAGATAATAATAATCATCTTTAAGTTCTTCAACATGAACCAGCCCTTCAACTGTATTGGGTAGTACAACAAAGAAACCGAAACCCATAACACCATTGATAATACCCTCATACTCATAACCTACTTTATCCTTCATATATTCAATTTTCTTTAAATCCAGACTATCTCTTTCCGCTTCCATAGCTGTTCTTTCCCGAAATGAACAATGATCGGTGAGTACCGGTAATTTATTCTCCAATCCTTTACTTCGCTTTTTCGGAAGATATCCCTTTTCTATTACCTCTTTAATAATTCTATGAACCATCAGATCGGGATAACGTCTAATTGGAGAAGTAAAATGAGTATAATAATTAAGTGCTAACCCAAAATGACCAATATTTTTTTCTGAATATATAGCTTTTTTCATTGTTCTTAATAGTACATTATCAATTACATGTTCTTCATCAGTACCTTTTACATTCTGTAAAATATCCTGTAAAGCCTGGGGATGAATCCCATTTTTAATCCCCTTCAGATGATATCCAAAATTATGAATAAATTCATTAAACTCTCTTATTCTATCTGGATCAGGTTGATCGTGAACACGATAAATGAAAGGAACTTCCCTCCAATACATATCTTCTGCTACTACTTTATTGGCAGCAATCATAAATTCTTCAATTAACTGTTCTGATGAACCATGGCGCCGTTTTTTTAAAGAAACCGGTTTACCATTATCAGCAAGAATGACTTTCACCTCTGGAAAATCAAAATCTATACTTCCACTATCAAATCTCTCTTCTCTCAATTTTTTTCTCAATTTATTCATTAATTTTAGCCGAGGTGCAAAATCACTATATTTATCAATTACATCCTGATCTTCTTGCTCCAGAATCTCATTTACTTCTTTATATGTCAGTCGATAATTACTATTTATAATTGTAGGATAAATCTCATATTCCAATAACTTCAGCGGCTCAAGCTCATATTCCATAAATACTGAAAGTGTCAATCTATCTTCATCGGGCCGCAGACTACATATACCATTAGATAATTTCTTGGGTAACATGGGTATCACCCTATCAACCAAATAGATACTTGTACCCCGCTTTTGAGCTTCCTTATCCAAAGGACTATCTTTTTTTACATAATGGTCAACATCTGCTATGTGAACACCCAGTCTAACTATTCCTTCTCCTTTTTGTTCTATAGACACAGCATCATCAAAATCTTTAGCATCCTGACCATCAATGGTTACTACAGGCAATTTACGTAGATCTTTTCTGCTTTCCAAAGTTTCATCTTTAATTTCCATTGATATAGATTCTGCTTCTTTAATAACTTCAGCAGGAAATTTACGGGGAAGTTCAAATTTTCTAATGATAGCCTCTATATCTACACCTACTTCATCTTCATAACCAAGTATTTCAACTATTTTACCTTCCGGATTACGATTTTTTTCCGGCCAGCGAGTTATCCTGGCCACTACCTTCTGACCATTACGGGCTTTATTTAATTCTTCCCGGGGAATAAAAATATCAAAATATATTCTTGTATTATCAGCAACCACAAAAGCAAAATAACTGTTTTCATTTTTCTCCAGATTACCAACTATTCTCTGATTGGCCCGTTCAATAACCTCTATAACCTTACCTTCACGCCTTTTACCATCTGTCTGGGATAGAATTCTGACCAGTACTTTATCATTATGCATGGCTCCATTCATATCTTCTATACTGATAAATACATCTTCCTGTTCCGGATCATCAGGTATTAAAAAACTAAAACCACGTGGATTCCTCTCAATTCTACCCCTTATAAGATGAAACTTCTCCGGTACAGCATATTTATCTGAACTGT
>CAYRVO010000211.1:0-3346 GCA_964427565.1 uncultured Halanaerobiales bacterium
ATAATTAACTGCGTCAACACTTAACTCTTCACATAGATGAGGGGGATTATCTGCTCTAAACCCTTCCGGTCTTAATTCCCTGCAGCTAAGACTACCAAACTGCTCTTCAAACCCGGCAGCAGAGTTATAGCAAAGGTCTATGATTCTCTTTTCCGAATAATTAAGTTTTCTACCGTAAATTCCAATAAACATAAGCATCCCCTCAACAAGACCACACTGTGCTCTATATTTTCCGGCCCCATGCATACCTATTACAGAATCTAAAATCTGCTGTTCTAATTCTATGTTATATACTTCAGCCAATATTTTAAGCATTATAGTTGCACAATTAAAATCCATATCCCAGTAATATCTATGTACTTTAGAGACAATTTCTTCTCTTTTCATACTTTATCAATCTCCTTCCATACTCTATAAAATAGAAAATCCTATAAGTAAACCAGTAATTATTCCAAAATTAGCAAAGTGACTATGCATTTTATTCCCCTCAGGAATTAATTCGTCATTAACTATATAAACCATGGCCCCGGCGGCAAAAGCGAGAGAACCACCCACAAATACAGCAGAAATATTGAAAAAGAATAAAGCAATAAGCGCACCAATTGGTGTCATCAATCCAGCCGCAACTGTAAATAAAAATAATTTAAAATTATTTACTCCTCCTGCTTTTAAGGGACCTGCAATAGCCAGACCTTCCGGAATATTGTGCAGGGCAATAGCAATTGCTATAAACATACCTACTTCAGGACTTGATTCAAGCCCTGCCCCTATGGCTAATCCTTCCGGAATATTGTGTAAAGCTACTCCAAATAAAATTAAATATCCTGTCCGTAAAATTGGGTCTTCTACTTTTATATTATCAGGATTTTCTACAGTTAAATTATTGGAAGATGATAAATGAGAATGGGGAACCACTTTATCAAGTACAAACATCATTAAAGTACCGAGAATGAAACCGATCATAGTAAACAGCATTGAACCAAGCTTTAAAGCCTCCGGCATCAACTCAAAAACTGAAATTGCCAGCATAATTCCTGCGGCAAATCCCAGTAAAGCTGCCAATACTTTTTTGCCGGGTTCTCCAAAAAACATTAAGATTATAACTCCAATTGAAGTTGATATTCCGGCCAGAAAACTGTAAAATACTGCATCCATACTCATTCCTCCTGTTGTTTAAATTTTTAATAACATAGCGGATTGGATGTAAAAAAATTATCCCTCCCAATATCTTCAGGTCATACCTTCAGCAAATTATCCACATTCCTGTAAATATTTGTTATCATGTTCGTAATATATAATTTTTGACAGTTTTTATTTATATTTCAACAAAACAGCTTCTGATAAGGTACTGAGAATCAACTTTCTGTTCGAGCAGTTCTTCATATTTATCCAGCTGAGATTCTTCACGTAAAGCACCGGTCTTATAATCTATTATTTCAATTTCCTTATTTTCTTTATCAACTATCAAACGATCTATGCGATAATTTTTTCCTGTACAGTCATCCCTCAGTTTATACTCGGTAAATATCTCTTTCGTTTCGCTAAAATAACAGGGGTATTTTTTTATGAAAGACTTTACCCGTTTAAAGATATTTTCTAACCTATCAGGACCAATAATATTACCATATTTCCCCTGAACAACAGCCCGGGCATATTCACATTCCTCTGGTTTATTGTATTTAACATGTTCCAGAAAATAGTGAACCGCCAGTCCATCCAGCCTTCGGAGATTACCTTCAATTTTCTGGGAAAAATCTTTATTTTCATTATGCTCAATTAATAGAGATTCCGGAATATCCTCTGTTCTGAAATAACTGGTTATATCAGGTAATCTTATTTTATTTTCAACTTTCTCCTCAACTTTCTGGTAAAAACTACCTATACATTTAGCTTCAATTAGTTCCGTTAAATCACAGACTTCTGCTCCAGCCAGGACTGCTGTTTCATAGAATTCATAACTACTATCCAGCCAGTATTGGCCTTCTTTAGCATCTTTTAGCTGCCGGGGACTTTCAATGTAAAAGAATAAATTTTCCGCCGGCCTGGTCAGGGCAACATATATATTATTAATTTCCTCCATCAGTGCTTTTCTTTCTTCTTTACAGGCAAAATCAATATCCAGATATGTAAATACTTTCTCATATCTGCTGTTTGTTAAAAGATAGTCCTTCACCTGCTGATAACTTTTATTAAAATCGATATATATCTCCATCTCACCATAGTTACTGCTACTATTTCCGGGTTTCCAGTAAAAAAATTCTGTATCAAAAGATAAGCCTTTCGCTTTGTGAATAGTTAAAAGTTTAACCGCATCTGCCTTCTGAACCGCAACCTGCTTTAACTGATCACTATCCCTGTTCTCCTCTATATACTCCATAAATTCGGGCAGAGTATCAAATCCCCGCATCAACTCAAATAAATAATATATATTCTTTAATGCACCTGTGTTCTCCGAAAAAAGATCCAGTACTCCACTTTCATTAATAATATAATCAGTCAAGTCACTGTAATTTAACTTTTCCAGTGATTTTATCTCAGATAACACCTGCTCAAGATTTCCATATTCAGGGCTATTTTCTCCATCCCTCAGATAGTTTTCTACCTCTTCTTTATTAATAAGTAAATATTTTAAGACAGAATTATTTACCCCCACCATATCACTTCGCAAAAACTGAAGCAACTGAAAATAATCCCCTGAATAAAGATAACACAGGAGAAAATAAAGTGGTTTAACTGCCTCGTGTTGAACAAGACTATCCTGGCTTTCCAGAATATAGGGGACATTAAGTTTATCCAGCTCTTCTGCAATCTCTCCCAGTTCATTATTAGACCTGGCCAGTATAGCCGTACTGCTATAATTCTTAATTCTCCTATTAATACAAGTAGCAATCTCTTTTTTTAAATTCCCATTCAGCTTTTGATTGAGCTGAACCAGATATTTCTTTTCTTCTTCACTCTTCTTTTGAAATGTTTTTGTATCTGTATTTATTTTAGCTTTTTCACCCCCGACCATTATCTCGACATAGCCAACCTTCTTTGCTGGCAGATTTTTCACCGGACTATATTCCCAGTCTTCATCAAGATCAGTGAAAAAACGGTTGACAAAATCTATAATCTTCTGCTGACTGCGATAACATATATCAAGTGTTTCACTCTCTCCGGAAAGTATTTCTTCCAGATTGGCAAAAAGCTCTTTTTCTCCTCCGCGCCAGCCATAAATTGACTGTTTTTCATCCCCTACAGTAATTACATGTTGAGAACTATCAATAAGTGGTTTAAGAATCTTCCACTGCAGAATACTTGTATCCTGAAATTCGTCAATAAAAAGACTTTTTATCTCTGAACC
>CAYRVO010000212.1:0-3340 GCA_964427565.1 uncultured Halanaerobiales bacterium
ATAATATTTGTTAAATTATATCCAGAAACTGTGTATCCATCAGGATTAGCTTTTACCAGTTCTGAAAAACCAACTGCTCCACCACCACCAATTTTATAACTTATAACAACATCAACACCCAGAACTTCTTCTAAGTATTTTTGTTGAGTTCTTGCGGTTATATCAGATTCTCCACCTGGATTAAAACAGACAATATAGTTTAATGGTTTTTCTGGATATTCAGCAAATACACTACTGGCAAAAAATACAACAGTTAATGATAAAATCAAAGTAATAATTAATAATTTTTTTCTCATGTAAATCCTCCTCATTTTTAATTATGAAACATTCTACAATAGTTACTATGTTTAAATATAATTTTTTCTATATATCACCTCCAAAATATATTTGTTCAGATATAAAAGAATTGTATGAAAATTATCTCTAATAAAACTATAATATAAAATTTACTCTTTTTAAAGATTAAGAACATAATGTTCATCAATTTTTTATTTTGTTCATTTTGTTTAAACATAATTTAATTATATAATTATTTCTTCTCCAGCGGCAAATGGTTCACTATTAAAAGTATTATAAAATTCAGCTAATGCAGGAAATTGAGTACAATGACTTGGCCTTAAAATATTAATATTCAATTTTTTTAAATATTTTATGGTTTTTATAGTTAATTCATCATTTCCCTTAAGATGAAAACCACCTAAAACAGCATAAACCCTGTCAACATTGCTTACCTCTCTAGCATATTCAATTGTGTTACATATACCTGAATGTGCACAACCACTTATAACAATAAGTCCTTTTTCGGATTTAATTGCAAGAGCAGAATCATCAATTACAAAATCTTCACTCCCATCTCCTTTTACAAAATTAGTTTTTTGAGATTCGAACTCAGTATTTCTTGGTATTTTACCTAAAAAAATAATTTTATCAGAAATCATATAAGGTTTACGGGTTAAACAAAGTTCAAATTTTTCTTTTGCTTCTTCAATATTAAATGATAATCCAATATAGCCACCTGTCTTTCTATATCTTTTTATAAAGGCATTTGGATGACATATTAATTTTTTCTTTTCTTTTAGATATGCAAGTCCATCACCATGATCCCAGTGTCCATGACTTAGGATATAGTAATCTACTAAAGAAAGATCTATTCCTAATTTTTTAGCATTTTCAAGAAAAAGCTCTGAATTACCAAAATCAAAGAGTATATTTTTACAATCATGTTTTATTAAAAGTGATAATCCCCATTCTGCAGAAAAATTTTTTGATGCATGATTATCAGTTAATACATAAATTTTCATTATATTTACCTCCCATATACATAAAATAAAACTTCACTTCTATTGTTTCTTAAGTAAATAGATGTGAAGTTATTATATTTACTCATATTGTTAAAAAACTAAATATTTACAAAAACAAATAGTAATAAAAATATTTTTGATAAATTAACTATTTTTTAATAAGTTTTTTATTCCACCTTCCTTTAAAATATTTAATATTCTTTCTGATAAATGTTCACCTTTTAATTTTCTATTATTACTAATATTATAGATTAAGCCTGTTTTAAGATTAACTTTTAAGATGTCATTTTCTTCTACATTTTTAGTTATTTTTGAGCATATTAATGCAGGCAACCCAAGATTAATACAGTTTCTGAAAAATATTCTTGCAAATGATTCTGCAATAATAGTGTTAACACCGGCTTCCTTTAGAGTAATAACTGCATGTTCTCTGCTGGAGCCACAACCAAAATTTTTACCGGCAACAATAATATCACCTTTATCTATATTATTAACAAATTCGGGGTCTACTCCTTCCATAGCATGTTTTGCTATCTGATCATGAGCAGTTAATTCAAGATAACGGCCGGGATAAATTTGATCTGTATCAATATTATCACCAAATTTAAAAACTTTTCCTTTTTTTATCATAAATTTTAATATCCTCCTATATTTGATGCAAGTTTATTACCCTCCTTTATTTATAAGCTACTTTGCCTCTTAAAGCACTATAGGCAGCAATATAAGGAGATGTACTATATATTTTTGCATCTGTACTCCCCATTCTCCCCGGAAAATTTCTGCTTGAAGTAGTAACACATGTTTCTCCTGCAGCAAGAACACCCTGATGTGCTCCCAGGCATGGTCCACAGCCTGGTGCAGAAATGGTTGCACCACTATCTATTAATGTTTGTATATATCCTTTTTTTAGTGCTTTACTATAGACTTCACTTGAAGCAGGTATAACAACAAGTCTTAGATTATCAGCAATAGATTTACCTGCCAGAATTTCAGCAGCTACGGCAATATCATTTACTCTTCCCCCTGTACAGGTACCAATAAATACCTGATCAACCTTTACATCATCTATATTACTGACTTTATCAACATTATCAATACTATGTGGTTTAGCTGCTACTGGTTCAAGATCAGAAACATCATAATTATATACTTCTGAGTATTGATAACTATTATCTGTTTCTGGAATAGTGAAATTATGATTCACACGTTGTTCAAGATAGGATATAGTAGTTTCATCTGGTTGGATATAGGATGTCTTTGCTCCCATTTCAACAGTCATATTACAGAGAGCCATCCTTTCATCAATAGGTAATTCTTTAATTACGGATCCTGTAAATTCAACTGCTTTATAGACAGCTGCTGACTGGCCCAGATCACCAATAATTTTTAGTATTATATCTTTAGCCATAACACCCGATTTCAAATTACCATTAATCTCAATCTTGATTACTTCAGGTACTTTAAACCATAGCTGACCAGAAATTAATATTGTAGCCAGATCAGTAGCACCTACTCCTGTACCAAAGGCACCAAAAGCTCCATGTGTTGTAGTATGTGAATCTGTTGCTATAAGTATCATACCTGGATATACTAATCCCGCTTCCGGTAGAACTTGATGACAGACACCAGCATTAATATCAAATAGGTGTTTTATACCCTGTTTTCTACAGAATTTCCTCATTTTTTTATGATTATCTGCTGCTTTAATAGTAGGTGAAGGACTGTAATGATCAAAAACAAATGAAACTCTATCGGGGTCCCATACTCTATCACCATTCATCTTATAAAAAGACTTGATTACCTGTAAATACAAATCATTAACTTCAACAAAATCAACATTAGCAGTAATAATAGTACCGTTAGATACTTCAGATTTATCTGCAGCTCTGGCCAGTATTTTTTCTAAAGCATGCATATAATTCCTCCTTACTCAGTCATTATTTTTTTAGCATTTTCCAGTTCTTCTTCATAATCTAGTTCTATTCTTGCCACACCGGTTTCAAGGGCGGCACGGGCTACTGCAGCTGCTACAGCAGGAC
>CAYRVO010000213.1:0-3332 GCA_964427565.1 uncultured Halanaerobiales bacterium
GACATTTAATATCTTATCAATTATTTATAACTCTGTCAAGGGAATAAATAATAAAATTTATTTTTTATTATCTTTTATAAAATTTAACAGCTGTTATTCTCCTTCTATCTCTATCATACTTAAGTAGACTTCATAATTAACTTATCTTAAATAATTATATATTAATCATATATTTCTACAATATCAATATTGTTATAATAATACTTTACGATCTCTGATGGCGATTTATTATTTTTGGCCATTGCATAGGCTCCCCACTGACTCATACCAACACCATGCCCAAAACCAGAACCAGCAAAATTATATTTATTATTATTTTTAGTTAATTTTTTTATTTTAATAGATTTAAGTTTCTTGGGATCTAATTCTTTACGAAAATTAGCTGCCTTAACTTTAACAGTATCTTTACTTCCTGTGAATTTAAAATTAATAACTCTCCCGGTCTTATCCCTATCATCAACTTCTAAATTTCTTAATTCACCTATATTTTTACCCATTTTTGCAAGATTGTTTTTTAGTTCGGTTCCAGTAAAAGAAACCTGCCAGCTTTTAATATCATCTGGGGCCATATTATCAGGTGACTTAACACTCTTAACATAAGCTGGTTCTTTATCCTCAAAAGCGAGACCAACTTTAGCGCTCGTAGTTTGCCCACCGGCACTGGCATGAAACCAACCTTTAATATATTCATTCTTATAGATAGCTACTTGACCTCTTGTTTCTTTAGCCGCCTGCCTAATAATATCCGTAATTTTCTGTGGTTGATATTCCTGTGCATGTTCAAAACTACTACTTATTACATTTGTGTTATTCTCTTCTAAATATTTTAAAGCAAATGTACGGGCTAAAATAGCCTGAGCTCCATAGGCACTTTTAGGCCAGTTATTATCCATTTCTCCAGCAACAACCCCGGTAATATATTCTTCCAGTTTTAATTGTTTTTCTTTCCCATCCGGTAGTTTCACTTTGAGTAAAGGCTCTTCTTCTAACTTACCCTTTTCTCTAATACCCTTAATTCTACTCTGCTGACATCCAAATAAAGTAAGAACTATTAAAGTACATATTATTGTATTAATAAGTATCTTCTTAAAAGACAATGGTACTTCCCCCTTTTTATGTTATATTTCTTTATTATATTCTTTCATAAGAAATATAATTTATACTCAAATAAAACAATTACATAAAAAAGGAAAGTACCAGTGAAATTATTATTGATTTACTATTTCATTAAACTACCTAACCAATTAACAAATGATCTCCACAACCTGACAAATATATTAGCTCTATCTATATCTTCTTTAGCAATAATATTAGCATAAGCCAATTTTTTTTCATCTTGAATGACTGCTTTATATCCCAGCAAGTCTCCTTTTTTAATAGGGGCTTCTATTCCCTCTTTTATTTCAACTTTTGTTTCCAGTGTATCTTCCTGACCCCTTTTAATAACTGCTTCTAAATCAGAATTAACTATACCTGTTGTAAATTCCTTACTACCATTGGGAACTGCAATATTCTGTATTTCCTGACCTTTGACAACTAACTGTTTTTTCGTAAACCTGTTAAAACCATAATCCAGTAATCGAGCAGTTAGTTCTTCTCGCTCTATCTCACTTTTAGCTTTTAAAACAACAGATATTAATCTCATATCTCTTTTAGCTGTGGCGGTCAAACAAAAACCCGCTTTATTGGTATGGCCTGTCTTCAAACCATCAATACCGGGATATTTTTTTATCAATTTATTTGTGTTTGAAATCATAGCTTTTCTATTGGGCAAGTCAATATAATCAACCCATATAGTTGCCCATTCCAGAACCTGTTTATATTTAACCAGTTCCCTGGCCATCTTTGTAATATCCCTGGCCGTAGTATAGTGAGCGCTCTTTGTAGGTAAACCGGTAGAATTTGAAAAGTAAGTATTATTCATCCCCAATTCTTCTGCTTTTTTGTTCATCATAGTAACAAAATTACTATAAGAACCACCAATAGCTTCAGCTATAGCAACACTGGCATCATTTGCAGAGGCAATTGTGATCGCTTTCAGTAAATCTCTTACTTTTACATTTGTATTGGCTGCCAGAAATATCTGAGATCCACCCATGGATTCAGCATATTTACTTACATTAACACTATCATCAAGAGATAATTCCCCGTTTTCAATCTTTTCCATAGCAATTATTAAAGTCATAATCTTAGTTATACTTGCCGGGGATAATTTCTCATCTGCATTTTTTTCATATAATACCTGACCACTTTCAGCTTCTATAAGTATTGCAGAAGGTACATTCAAATTAAAATCCTGATCCTGGGCATAAATTATAGTTCCTGTTAAAACGAATATACATATTAAAAATACTGTCAATATTTTATAATATTTATGCATATTATTCCTCCTTCTTTGATTCTTCCCAGATTTTATCAAGTTCATCCAGAGAAAGATCAATTATTTTATGTCCTTTATTATCAACTTCTTCTTCTATATATTTAAATCTATCTTTAAACTTAATAATAGTACCAATTAAAGCTACTTCCGGATCGACACTAAAAAACCTTGCTAAATTTACCACTGCAAATAAAAGATCACCAAGCTCATCTTTAACTTCATTTTCTTTATTATTTTTTATTGCTTCTTTTACTTCATTTAATTCTTCTTCGATTTTAGCTACTACATCTGTAACTTCATCCCAGTCAAATCCAACTCCCGCAGCTTTAGCCTGTACTTCATATGCCTGATTCAAAGCAGGAGAACTACGGGAAATACCATCTAATAAAGAATTTTTCTGTTTTCTATCTTTTTTTTCTTTATCCTTTATATTTTCCCAATTAATCATTACTTCAGAAACATCATCTGCCGTTTTATCACCAAATACATGGGGATGTCTCCTTATCATCTTTTCACTGACAGTATAAAAAATGTCTTTTAAATCAAACTCATCTCTTTCCCGCCCTATCTGAGCCTGAAATACTACCTGTAATAATAAATCTCCCAATTCTTCTTTAAGCATATTAATATTTTCTTTTTCTAGCGCTTCAACTACTTCATATGCTTCTTCAATAATATAGGGTTTTAATGAATAATAATCTTGCTTACGATCCCAGGGACATCCTTCTGGACCACGTAGTTTTTTCATGATTTTTACAAGTTTTACTACTTCCCCATTTAGTTCTGAATAATTCATTATTTTTCACCTACCAAACCAATTTTTTGCAGATTTTTTGCTAATCTCTTACCTATTTTTGGTATCAAAATAAGATCACTATATTTTATCTCACCAATTAATAATAGTATAAACAGATATATTAAAACAGCAATTATTACAATTGAAAAAGTACTT
>CAYRVO010000214.1:0-3330 GCA_964427565.1 uncultured Halanaerobiales bacterium
TTACTCATACACTGTTTGACAATGAGTCAAGAAAAGTAGAATATGAAGATAAATACTTTAAAGTTAAAGATCAAATTTTGGATCTTATTAATAGTCAAATTGAGGAATAAATCTGTATAATGAAATAAAAAGATGTCCGGGTAAAACCGGACACCTTTACTATCAAAAATACAAATCAGAAAATTCTATTTTTATTTGTTCTGAAATATCTTTTGTATGATAAGTTTTATCATTAAAATCACTAATTTTATCAGAAACCTTTTTCAACGGCAGTTTTATAATAAAAGTACTACCTTTTTCTGGTTGACTTTTTAAAGAGATTTTCCCCTGATGTAAGTCTACAATGTTCTTTACAATATATAATCCCGCTCCAGTACCTTCAGAATTTCTGATAAAATGACTATCAATTCGGAAATATTTATTAAATATTTTATCCTGATTATTTTCTGGAATACCAACTCCATTATCTTTAATTGAAATATTTATATATCCATATTTAACCTTAACATTTAAAATGATTATGTCTCCGTATTGACTGGCTTTTACTGCATTAGAAAGTAAATTAAGGAGCGCTCTTCTAAATTCTTTTTTATCTATACTAGCTATTATATTCTTTATCGAAGTATTTATTTCTGTTTCAACTTTAATGTTTAATTTTGATATATATTTATTTACTTCTGTAATTAAATTATTTATAATCTTGATAATATTTTCATTTTGCTTTTGTATCTTAAAGTATCCTTTATCTATTTTATAAATATCGGTCAAATTATTGACTAATTTCATTAATCTATAAGAATTTTTTTCTATTAAATTATAGTTTAAACCTTGATTTTGATTATTTTTAGAATTAAACAGGGATAATGTTGAAAAAATTGTTGATAAAGGTGTTCGAAATTCATGTAAAAGACTTATTAGAAAACCATCGAGGTCATTTACCTTTTCTATATGATTTTTTTTCAGATCAAACAGTTCAAGATTATTTTCAATTGATTTGACAATTGTTTCTGTAATTATAAGCCTATTTGGCTGGGCATATTCTTTGGGAACAGATATATCGAGGGCTCCTATAATTTCCCCGTTATTTCTAATGGGGATACCAAAACAAACACCTGATTTATAGACAAGGCCATAGTGTTCAATACTATAAACTAAAACCGGTTTTTTTTCAACCAAAGCTGTTCCGATTCCATTATTACCGATATCTTTTTCTTGCCAGCTTGCTCCCAATGCTACCCCTGCATCTCTACCACCAAATTCTTTAGTACTACCATGAATATCAATAATCCAACCTTCTTTATCAGCAAGTGCTAAAACGTAAGGAGTTTCAGATAAGATAACCCTGGCATATTCAAATTGGTCCTGGAAAGCATCTATTAAATCTTTATTATTTTGTTGTTTTTCTTCAAGTTTTTTGTCGGACAAAAATTTAAAATTAAGATTTTTGGGCGCTATATTTAAATCTTTACACCTTTTCCAGGCCTGAAGAGTAATAGAATTAAATTTGCCTTTTTCAATGTCTTGAACGATTTCTTCCCAATCATTAATTAAAAAACCAATTTCTTTTCTCATCATTGCCCTCCTTTCATTTTTTTCCTTTCTATAGTTTTTATATTCTTTGAACGGCGCAAATTTCCTTTATTTCATGAAAAAAATGTAAAAAAATGAAAAACCCATCAGGTATTTACTATATTTTTCAGTATTGTTTCATTTTCCTGTTATTGAGACCAGGAAGTGAACAAAAAATAAATGGCTCCCATATTAAAGGAGCCATTTTAAACAATATTATTTATTATTATCTTAGTTTTTTATAATTAAATTATCATTAGGTAGATTGAAAAAATAATTGGTTGTAGTGACAAAGAATTTTAGTTGGAAACAGAAAATACAGGTACATTATTTTTGTCTTTAGCAGCAGCAGTTACTTCTTTTACCCGTTTTACTTTTTCAGGATTAAATTGGTCTAGATTTCCATCATTTTGTATTTCATTATAAATTTTATCCAGTTTTTGATAACTGATACCGATTTCTACTTCATCTTTGTCATCATCTTCTGCTCTTACTCCTCCTGTAGGGGGTCTGTCAATTATTTCCTGTGGTACACCAATTTTTTCTGCAAGTTCCCAGACTTCTGTTTTTGAAAGTTCACCAAGTGGTCTTAAATCAGTACCACCATCACCGTATAATGTATAATAACCAGTTATTATTTCACTTTGATTACTGGTACCCATAACCAGATAGTTCTTTTTGTCAGCTACATAATAAAGATTTAACATACGCAAACGGGTTTGAATATTTTGTTTAGGTATATCTTTACCGGGGACTTTAGTTTGCGGGTAATATTTTCTTTTTGTACCTTCAATATCAACATTTTTTAATGTGTTATAAATAGTATCATATTGATCTTTTATATTAATTGTAATTGTTTCTAGATCAAAGGTTTTTGCTGTCAACTGAGCATATTCTACATCTTTACCAGCTGTATGTTTGCTGGGGAGAAGAATTCCCAGACTATTATCACCAAAGGCCTTTTTAATTAAACCGGCTACTACTGCAGAATCTACTCCTCCACTAAGTCCAACCAGGGCACCTTCAGCCCCACGTTCGTTAGCCTCTTTAATCATCCAGTTTTGAATTTCCTCATCAATTGTGTCAGTAAGCATAAATATTTAATAACCCTCCTGATTGTGTTAATAGAGTATCCGCTCCAATTTTGCAATTATATGGTATATTCACCATTTTGTCAAATAGAAGGGCCTATTTCCAATTTGTGTTATAACCAGATTAATCATTTTCATGGTCATTATTTTCTGATTCAATATCTACATAGTCATTTTCATAGTTAGTATTTTCTTGATTGTAATGATTAAAATTTTTATATTTTATATGATTCTTCCTGATATATTTTTTGAATTTAAGCTTGATAAATTTGGCGACAATATGTCTTGAACCGGGTAAGATTAAGCTGAAGCCAGCAATATCTGTTATTAGCCCGGGGGTTAATAAAAGTACACCTCCAATTAAAATTAAAAGCCCTTCGATCATATCATCAGCAGGGATAATTCCCTGTTGTAATTTATTTTTTACTTTATTAATAATTTTAAATCCCTGGCCGCGGGCTAAAGATACACCAATTACACCGGTAAGACCCACCAGTAAAATGGTATAGATAATTCCGATATAAGAGCCTAATCTAATTAATAGTGCAAGTTCTATGATAGGTACAACTGTGAATAATAATAACAATTTGATGAACATAAATATCAACTCCATTGTTTTATCTAAAAATCCTCAAGAAAACTCCATCAGAATCTTTATTTTGATTCAGTT
>CAYRVO010000215.1:0-3314 GCA_964427565.1 uncultured Halanaerobiales bacterium
ATAATTGGATATTTTGCAACTAATTGTTGATAAAATTCAACCATCTCTTCAGCAGTCTTTTCTACACCTTCGCCACTGAGAATATATTTACCATCTTCATATATTTCTGTAGCAGCAACATCAAGAGCCAGTTTAATATCATCCCCTGCTTTATATCCTGCTCTTTCAACAGCACTGAGAATAACTTCAATCGCTTCTTCATTGGAGGATAAATCCGGGGCAAAGCCACCTTCATCTCCTACTCCAGTACTTAAATTTTTCTCCCTCAAAACAGCCTTTAAGTTATGATAAACTTCGGCACCCATCCGCAGGGCTTCTGTATAATTTACTGCTCCGGTAGGCATAATCATGAACTCCTGAATATCTACATTATTATCTGCATGTTCACCACCATTAAGAATATTCATCATCGGTACTGGTAATATTTTGGCATTCAGCCCACCAATATAATTAAAGAGAAAATCATCAGAAGCTGCAGCTGCAACACGGGCAACAGCAAGTGAAACACCTAAAATAGCATTTGCACCAAGTTTACTCTTATTATCAGTACCATCCAGTTCAATCATCCTTTTATCAATAGCAACCTGATCCCGGGCATCAAAACCAATTAATTCAGGTCCTATTACACTATTTACATAATTCACTGCATTTCTGACACCTTTACCCGAATAACGGTTTTCATTACTATCCCTTAATTCAACTGCTTCATAGGCTCCAGTGGATGCACCGGAGGGAACCCTTGCTCTATCAAGAGTACCATCTTCCAGTACAACATCAACTTCTACTGTAGGATTGCCCCTTGAATCAAGAATTTCGCGGGCATATACATCTGTAATAATAGTATTTATCATTTTCATTATCCCCCTTTATCATTTTATCAGAGAATTTCCTGTCATCTTTTCTGGTTTTTCGATCTCTAAGATATCAAGTATTGTAGGTGCAATATCAGCCAGTTTACCTTCTTTTATTTCAGTCCCCTCAGGTCCATCTATATAAATAAATGGTACTGGATTTGTAGTATGCGCAGTATACGGTTCACCTTTATCATCAACCATCTGTTCACTATTACCATGGTCTGCTGTCAATAAAACCTGCCCACCTTTAGCAAGTATTGCCGGTACTAATTTCTGTACACAGCTGTCTACTACTTCCAGTGCTTCAACTGCTGCTTTAAAAATACCAGTATGACCAACCATATCTGGATTAGCAAAGTTTAAGATAATTACATCATAGATATTACTTTCAATTTTATTTAATAAAGTATCGGTTACCTTATAAGCACTCATTTCCGGTTGCAAATCATAGGTAGCAACCTTTGGGGAAGGAATCAATTCCCTATCTTCACCAGTAAATTTTCTTTCTTCACCCCCATTAAAGAAGAAAGTTACATGTGCATACTTCTCGGTTTCCGCAATTCTTAATTGTTTTTTATTTTTTTTACTAAGCACTTCTGCCAGCAATTTTTCTAATTTAAGGGGTTTATAAGCAACGGGTAGATTAAAATCTTCATCATATTCAGTCATACAAACAAAATAAATGTTTTCTGGATGTTCTTTTGGCCTTTCAAAACTATTGAATTCATCCAATGCCAGGACCCTGGTAATCTGTCGAGCCCTGTCAGCCCTAAAATTATAGAATATGACTGAGTCATTATCGTTTATTGTTGCTACTGGCTTATTATTATTTACTATCACAGCCGGTAAGACAAATTCATCACCTACATCGTCCTGATAGGAATCTTCCATTACTGTCATAGCATCTTCTGCTTTATAACCATCACCTAAAACTAGAGCATCATAAGCCCTCTGGGTCCTTTCCCAGCGATTATCACGATCCATTGTAAAATAGCGACCACTAACAGTGGAAATTTCACCTATACCTAACTCTTCCATCTTAGTTTCCAGTTGTTTTATATATTCTTTACCACTTTTCGGCGGGGTATCTCTACCATCCATAATTGCATGTATATAAACATCATCAAGGCCTTCATCTTTTGCCATTTCCAGCAATCCAAATAAATGTCTTATATGACTGTGAACACCGCCATCAGAAAGTAGGCCGAGTATATGCAAAACACTATTATGTTCTTTTACATTAGTAACGGCTCTCTGTATAATCTTATTATTAGGAAATTTACCTTCTCTTGCAGCCTTATTTAATCTTGTATAATCCTGTGGTACTATCCGGCCTGCCCCCAGATTCAAATGTCCAACTTCTGAATTACCCATCTGTCCTTCAGGTAAACCAACAGCTTCTCCGGACGCCTGTAATATATTATGAGGATATTCTTTAAATAAACTGTCAAGATAGGGCGTATCCGCTGTTCGTACAGCATTCCCCTCAATTTTATCGGATAAGCCATATCCATCAAGTATAAATAAGGCTAATGGTTTGGGAATATTCATTATTTCAGCTCCTCATTTTTTATCCTCCATATATTTGCTGTGTCTTAAATACAAGCTGTGAGAATGAATCAGCATTCAAACTGGCTCCACCAACCAGGGCCCCATCAATATGTTCCTGATTCATTATTTCTTCAACATTATGGGGTTTGACACTTCCACCGTACTGTATTCTAATATTATTAGCTGTATCAGAATAACTCTTTTTTATTACCTGTCTTATATACTCAATTACCCTGTTCGCCTCTTCAGGAGAGGCAGATTCACCTGTACCTATTGCCCAGATTGGTTCATAAGCAATAACTGAATTTTTTACCTCTTCTTTACTTAAACCACTTAATGCAGCTTCTACCTGGATTTTTACTTTACTTTCTGTCTGTTCCTTATTTCTTTCTTCCAGGGTCTCACCAACACAAACTATAGGCTTTAAATTATTTTTAAAAGCCGCTTTAACTTTTCGGTTTATATCCCAGTCTGTTTCACCAAAATATTGGCGGCGTTCTGAGTGTCCTAAAATAACATAATCCATCTCCAATTCAGCCAACATTGGTCCTGATATTTCTCCTGTATAGGCACCTTCATCTTCCCAGTACATATTCTGAGCACCGAGTTTAATATTTGAATTATTAACAACTTTTTTTACAGCAGTAAGATCCACTGCGGGTGTACAGACTCCTATTTCTACATTATTAACTTCTTTTACTTTATCTTTTAATTCCTCAACCAGAGAAACGGCTTCACTAACTGTTTTGTTCATCTTCCAGTTTCCTGCTATAAAAGGTTTACGCATTCCTATCCCCTCCCTCAATATTAATTCAGATCATCAAGTGCCTCAATACCCGGTAGAGGCTTACCTTCCATAAACATCAGGGAAGCACCACCACCAGTTGAAATATGTGTCATCTTATTTTC
>CAYRVO010000216.1:0-3303 GCA_964427565.1 uncultured Halanaerobiales bacterium
CGAACCTGTATATCGTGCCATTTTAACACCTCCATGCTAATTATTTACATAATATTATATATTTAAACACGTCTTCTTTTCGGGGGACGACATCCATTATGAGGAATAGGGGTTATATCCTTTATTAAACTGACTTCCATACCTGCTGATTGAAAAGAACGAATTGCAGATTCTCTCCCTGCTCCCGGTCCTTTTACATATATTTCTATTTCTTTTAACCCCATATCCTTTGCTTCCTCAGCTACATCCTCTGCTGCTATTTGGGCAGCAAAAGGTGTACTCTTACGTGAACCCTGATAACCAACTTTACCTGCACTTGACCAGGTTATAACATTACCTTCAAGATCAGTAATAGTAATAATTGTATTATTAAATGTTGATTTGATATGAGCCTGACCTTTATCTATTTTCCTTTTAATTTTTTTTCTTCTTCTTCGCTTGGATTTAGCCATCAATTTCCCTCCTTCAATTAACCTCTTGTTATACCAATAGTCTTTTTGGGCCCTTTACGTGTACGGGCATTTGTTCTTGTTCTCTGACCACGTACAGGTAAACCCCTACGGTGACGTAAACCGCGGTAACAACCAATATCCATTAACCTCTTAATATTAGCTCTAACTTCACGCCGCAATTCACCTTCGACTTGATAATTATCTATTTCTTCTCTTAATTTAGTGATTTCAGCTTCAGTTAAATCTTTAACTCTTGTATCAGGATCAATCCCCGTATTTTTAACAATTTTTTTTGCACGTGAATGTCCTATTCCAAATATATAAGTTAAACCAATTTCAACTCTTTTATTTCTCGGTAAGTCAACACCTTCTATTCTTGCCATCTTATCACCTCCATTTTATCCCTGGCGTTGTTTATGCTTTGGATTTTCACAGATTACCATTACTTTCCCGTTGCGTCTAATAACTTTACACTTATCACAAATAGGTTTTACTGATGGTCTTACTTTCATATTATCACTCCTATTATTTATATTTATTTTGCTTTATGTCGATAAGTGATCCTGCCCCGGCTAAGATCATAAGGGGATAACTCAACAGTTACTTTATCACCGGGAAGAATACGGATAAAATTCATTCTCATTTTACCCGAAACATGGGCCAATACCTTATGGCCATTTTCCAGTTCTACTCTAAACATAGCATTTGGAAGAGGTTCTACAACTGTACCTTGAACTTCAATAGGGTCTTCTTTTCCCATGAAATCTAATTTACCTCCTCTTTATTAATATAGTTATTGATAATTCCTCTTAAGTCTTCATTCTTAACACGTTTACCTTCCGTTAACCAAATTGACAGTTCATCATTAACATAACCAGTAAAATAAACATGTTTTTTATTTTTCAATTTAGGATCTTCTATTTTTCTTAAATCTCCATCTGCAATCTCTACATATTTATTATTTACTACTGACACAATCACAAAATATCTATCAGCATCACGTCCTGCTCTGGAAATTACCATCTCTCCTAATTTCATAGTAATTCCCTCCCTTTCTTAACCTTGCAATATTATATCATACTTTTACCCAACTATACAAACCGGGTATTATATTTTACTCAATATCTCAGGACCATTGTCTGTTATAGCAATTGTATTTTCAATATGAGCAGAATGACTTCTATCTTTAGTCACCACTGTCCAACCATCTTCAAGGGTTTTGACTCTATAGTCACCTATATTAATCATAGGTTCTATCGCCAGAGTCATTCCCGATTTAAGCAATGGTCCTCTACTGGGAGGTCCAAAATTAGGAATTTGCGGGTCCTCATGCATATCCCGGCCTATTCCATGGCCTACATACTCTCTAACCACAGAATATCCCCTGCTTTCAGCATAATTCTGAACAGCATGTGAAATATCAGATAACCTATTACCAACAACTGCTTTCTCAATGGCTTTTGTTAAAGATTCATCTGTAACACTTATTAAATCTGCTGCTTTATCGCTGATTTCTCCTACACCATGGGTCCGGGCTGCATCTCCATTAAAACCTTTATATATGGTACCTATATCAATACTAACAATATCTCCATCTTTTATTATCCGTTCATTATCAGGAATACCATGAACAACTTCTTCATTAATTGAAACACAAATTGCTGCTGGAAAGCCTCTATAACCTTTAAATGACGGCACAGCATCATTTTTTCTAATAAAATTATCTGCTATTTTATTTAATTCTGCTGTAGAAATACCGGGTTTGATCTTTTCTTCCAGCAAAGTGTGTGTTTTTGCAACTATTTTATTTGCAGTTTTCATAAGCTCAATTTCCCGGGGAGATTTAATTATTATCATACCATGCTCTCCTCTATAACATCTTTTACATTTTTAAATACTTCTTCAATACTTCCGGTACTTTCAACTGCTGTTAATACATCTTGTTGATCATAATAATCTATTAGTTCCTGCATCTGTTTTTTATTTACTCTTATCCTATTTTCAACTGTTTCTTTTTTGTCATCACTACGTTGTATTAACTTGCCCCCACATTTATCACAAATACCTTCTTTTTGAGGTTTGTTGTATTTTGTGTGATAACTTGCACCACAATCTTCGCAAATCCTTCGTCCCGATAACCTATCAATTAATTCTTCTTCAGCAACTTCAATATAAAGAACGCGATTAATTTTTTCTATTACAGAAAGTGCTTCTGCCTGAGCTAATGTTCTAGGAAATCCATCAAGTATAAAACCCTGGTTGCAATCATCATCTTTTAACCTGTTTTCAACAATACCAATTGTAACTTCATCCGGAACCAGTTCACCGGAATCAATATATTTTTTTGCTTGCTTACCAAGGGGGGTTTCATCTTTTATTGCCCGCCGGAAAATATCACCTGTAGCTATATGTGGCCACTTATATTCTTCGGCTAATTTTTTGGCCTGTGTCCCCTTCCCAGCTCCTGGCAAACCTAATAAAACCAGATTCATCTAAAAAACCTCCTTTTACTTCATGAACCCTTCATAATGTCTCATTAATAAATGTGACTCAATTTGTTGCATTGTCTGCAATGCCACACCTGTCATAATTAACAATGAAGTCCCTCCAAAACTTATATTTACTCCTGTTATAGGACCTATAGCAAAAGGTAACAAAGCCACTATTGTCAGGAAAATAGCTCCAGCCAGAGTTACCCTAACAAGTATCTTATCCAAATAATTAATTGTGGCTTTGCCAGGTCTAATTCCAGGAATAAATCCACCATTTTTTTTCATATTTTCTGCTACTTCTTCAGGATTAAAAGTAATAGCAGTATAAAAATAGGTGAAAAATAAAATCATTAATCCAT
>CAYRVO010000217.1:0-3294 GCA_964427565.1 uncultured Halanaerobiales bacterium
GATTATATGCATGATTTTGGATATACAGATAAAAACTTAAATTATAATATGAGCAATCTTGATTTACATTATATAAATTCCTATGAGGAAATAGTTTTTGTAAATATAACAGATTTTACTAACCTGGAAAAACAGTTAATAACTGAGATTGAAAAGAATGGTAAAGAAGTTAGTATATATCTACAGCTTTCCCCCTCTGATTTTGATGAACAGCAACTAAGGCTGAAGTCAGTAACCCTGCCTGAAAATCCTGATACTGATTTAGATATTTATCACAGCAGTGAGGAACTTTTACAAATTATAAATATGTTAAGGCTGAATAGCAGTAAAGATTATATCCTCGATACAGATTTTGTTAACAGTAATTATCAGCAGTTGTTATCATCTGCGGAGATAGAAGTAAATAAAGAACCGGATTTTACACATACGACTATTTTTAAATTTATAGAATATCATTATAGATTACTGGAAAATTCGGAAAATACAGCAGGTAGATTAAAATTGCGGCTGGAGGATCTCATAAAATGTTGTTGCTGGAAAGAATTCAGAAACTATTATAAAATAAGTGAAAAAGAATTTGAAAAACTTTTTCAACTTGCTGCTGAAGATTATATATATTTTGATAAAAAGTTTGTGGAAAAAGAGCTGGAAAAAATTAGGCTTATTTTAGAAGAGATACAGAAGATCAGCCGTTTTAAAAATCTCTCTGATTTTTGTATTTATCTGGAAAAATTAGATTTAAATTTGTTAAATGATCGGCAATATAAAAATAATATTATCCAGTATTTTGATGCCCTGGCTGAACTTAAATCTCTAGCTGATATGGATCTTATCTTATCCTGGGACAAATATTTTGACAATAAAGCCGTGGGGCTTTTTCGTTTAATAGTTAATTATATGAGATATAAAAAAGTGAAAAAAGTTACAAAAGAAGAAAAAAATATAGAAATAGAAGATTATACTAATGCTGCTTATCTTGAGCGGGAAAAGATATTTATTCTAAATGCCAATAATGACATACTTCCTTTATTAGAGGACAAAGAATTTTTGTTTAGTGAAAGCCAGAGGGAGAAACTGGGTTTACCATTGAACCGGGACAGGCGTCTGCAGCAGAAGTATAAGTTTTACCGCCATATTTTTAATAGTAAACAGACAACAATTTTATATCTGGAAAATATAGAAAAAGATAAAACAGCAAGTCCCTTTGTAGAAGAGTTAATGCTAAAATATGAATTGGATAGTAATTCCTTGCAGATAAAAGAAGAAGATTATCCGGAGGTTATGAAAAGTATGTTTACTGGCAGGCAAAAATTAGGCAGTGACATTGAAGTAGAAAAGCAGGAAAAAGATAAACTAAAAATTGAAGCCAGTGATTTTCCTGATAATGGTTTCCCCCTGAGTTTTTATAAATATAAGGGGCTTAAAGATTGTTATTATCGTTTTTACCTTCAACATCTTGAGGGTCTTGAAGAAAGATGGATTGAATTTGATAAAAAACTCAGATCCAGGGTACTGGGAATTATAGTCCACGATATGTTTGAAGAAATAATGGATGAGCTGCTTACAGAAACGGGTGGATATGATTTTGAAATAGATATAAAATTAATAAGGGGAATTGTTCTGAAAAAAATGGATGAATATGAACTTAAAATTCCTGCTTATTATTTAAGCTTTTATGAAAAAATAATGGTACCCCATATTATATGCTCAATTCAAGACTTTGTTGAGAAAATAAGAAGGAAGACGTCAGATGGGGCAGACAAAGTTTTAACAGAATGGACACCACAAATTTTTAGAGACTTTTTTATTCATGAGAAGAGTAATTTTTACCTTTCCGGTCGTATTGATCTGATGATTGATGTTGGAGATAAAAGATATATTATAGATTTTAAAACTGGAGGTAGAGATTCCTCTCAGCTTGATTTTTACTGGCTTTTGCTAAAACCATCAATGCCAGAAGATTTATCTATAAGAAAGTATTTTTATTCTGTTCTGGATCAGAGATTGGCTCCCAGTTTTTCTGATCCCTTGAAATTTCAAGAAAAATTAAAAGATGAACTTAGAAGATTTATAAATAGTGAAGAATATTCTGCTGTCTATAAATCCCGCTGTAAAAATTGCAAGTACCGCAATATCTGCAGGAGGGTCAAAGGATGATAAAGATACTTAAGGCAAGTGCAGGCACCGGCAAAACATACCGCCTTTCTCTGGAATATGTAGCTTCTCTTTTGCAGGGAGAGGATTTTGCAGAAATAGCAGTTATGACTTTTACAAGAAAGGCTACAGCAGAGATAAGAGAGCGTATTTTAAGCCATATTGAAGATATAGTTAACAAAGGGGAAAAAAGTGAAGTGTTTTCCAGTTTAGTTGAGATTTACCCCGGGCTCAAACTAAATAAAAAACTACTGGAAAAAATCAGAAAAAAGATGCTTTTAAACAAGGAGCAAATCAATATTTATACTATAGATAGTTTTATAAACAAAATATTCAAAAAGGCGGTTGCTCCTTATCTTGATATATATCATTATGAAATTATTGAAGATGATAAAAATGATGAAATAATTGCTGAAGTATTTAAACAGATCCTGGATAATAAAGGAGATTTTCAGCTAATGGAAAATTTCCTGAGGGAAAATACAGAAAGGGATATAGATAAATATCTGTCATTGATTAAAAAAGTTTTAAAAAACCGCTGGAAATTTATTGTTTTAGATTATACTCCCCGTGAAAAAAAGAAGGCTGGAGATATAAGCCTTTGTCTTGATAGATGTCTTGATTTATTAAAAGAAGTTGCAGATTGTCGGGGTGAGGAATTTAATGATAAATACTTCATAAGTGATTTTAAAGGAATTATGAATGATTATCTGCAGCTAAAGGAAACACGGAGAAAAGAAAATCTTATCGGAAAACATATGGATCTATTTTTTAAAAATAGTTTCTGGAATGGGAATAAACTACGGCGGAAAAGCCTGGCTGATATAAAAGAAAACCTGGAAATGAAATATGAGGATTTTCTCACTGCTTTGGCCAGTTATATTTACAATGAAGAAATTATCCCCTACGAAAAGCAGGTTTATGATTTTACATCTCGGATATTAGCAATTTATGATAGGATTAAATTTAAACAGAAAAATTTTACTCACAGTGATATCAGCAATTATTGCTATAAATATTTCTTCAATAAAGAACTAAATTTGTTTGCTGGAAATGGAGTAAGTGAATATTTTTATAATTTAATAGGTTCAGAGATAAAAAGTCTTTTTATTGACGAATTTCAGGATACAAGTATTCTGC
>CAYRVO010000218.1:0-3287 GCA_964427565.1 uncultured Halanaerobiales bacterium
TAATTTTTTTAATTTTCTCAATACCCAATAATGTTAAAACTTGCTGTATAGAATTTACTCTTGACTTTAAACCAAAATAAGCAGAATTTATTAATTTCAAAAGAGCATAAGCCATTGATAAATCATTCTTTATAATATTTTCCATCTTTAAAAAATCCGGTTCTTCTTTATTAATTTCTTTTAATAAATTCATATAATGTATCTTATATGCAGGCAATTCTTTCCTGGAAATAGTTTCTGGTTTACTAAAAAAATAACCCTGAAAATAATTAAAATTCATTACTTTTGCCTGGCAGAATTTCTTGTTTGTTTCAACTTTTTCTGCCAATAGTTTTTTTCTATCAATATTTTTCAAAATATCATTTATCTGATTATTATTGGCATTAATAAGATCAACTTTAACAATATCTGCTAGTTCAATAACAGGAGTAAGTTCCTTCTTAAACAAAAAATCATCTAAAATAAGTAAATAACCTTCTTTTTTTAATTCCCTGCACCTCTCAATTATTTCTTCAGTTATATCTACAGTCTCTAAAATTTCAATGCCAATTAAGTTTTTAGGAATACAAATAGGAATATTCTCTTTTAAAAGCTTTTCTGTAAAATTAATAAAAGCTTTTTTACCATCTGTTAATTCATTAAAACCTATAGAATTTAAACCACCTATTAATACATCAGCTGTTGCCTTATTCCCATCACATTCTAAATATTTATTTTCATTAATATTGTTTCTATATAATAATTCATATGCAAAGAGTTTTTTATCTTTATCCAGTATAGGTTGTCTGGCTACAAACATAAATATAACTTCCCTTCCAATTTTATATATTTTATTAAAATATATCAATATATTGTTATATCTTCTCAAAATATACAATTTCCAATCTATTATTTATATTATATATCTTTTAAAAAATTCCTTTTTTTAATTTAAAAAAACCAAAGCATAGAACTAATAAATTAGCTCTATCACTTTGGTCTAAGTATATAATAATCAAATTATTAAGTTATTTTAAAGTTAATTATCACAAATTTAAGTTTTTGATTTTTTGTTTTCATACATTCTTTTATCAGCCCGGTCAAAAATATTATTTAAGTCCTGTTCTTCTTTTTTCATAGTTGCAGAGCCTAAAGATATACTCAATGATTTTTTTAAATCCTTATTAATATTTGTTTTCTTAAACTCATTTTTAATACGCTTACATATTTTTTTAACTACTCCTGAACCTGTCTCCAGTAATATGATAGCAAATTCATCTCCACCTATTCGGGCAACTATGTCTTCTCCTCTTGAAAAAGAACTTATAATTTCAGCACTTTTTTTAATACACTTATCTCCTATTTTATGTCCATAATTATCATTAATATATTTAAGTCTATCCATATCACCAACTACTATACTTATTGGTAATTTACGGGATTTGTTTAATCTTTCCATTTCATTCTCAAAATATCTCCTGTTATATAATCCTGTCATTTTATCATGAAAGGATAAATACTTCATTTCTTCTTCAGCTCTTTTTCTATCATCAATATCCTGATGTATACCTACTGCTCTAAGTGGATTTCCCTCATTATCTCTTTCAATCACTTTTCCAATATCTAAAATCCACTTATATTTACCTTCTTTAGTCTTTAATCTGTGAATTATTTTATAAATAGAGCTTTTTCCATTTAAATGTTCTTTTAACAATTTTAAAACCCTGCCCTCATCATCTTCATGTAGTAAATGTTTCCAGGTATCAAGATGATTATCTAATTCACTAACTTTATAACCTAACATATGTGCCCAGTTTTTATTAAATTCTATATAACCAGTTTTAATATTCCAATCCCAGATACCAAGTTTAGCTCCATCGATAGCTAATTCTAATCTCTCTTTGATATTTTTTATTTTCCTGTTTTTTTCTTTTCTTTCTGTAACATCTCTTATAAATACAACAAAAAAGGGGTCTTTTGCATTAATAAAGGAAGTACTTACCTCAACATCTATTATATTATTATTTTTAATTTTATGTTTAGTTTCAAAAAACCCATGACCTTTTTCTTTTACTTTATTTATATGATTTTTTGTTTTCGCATTATCTTCTATTACATCTATATTAGTAATCGACATTCCCACTAATTCCTGACGTGAATAACCTATCATATTAATGTATGCTTTATTAACATCAATAATCTCACCTTTTAAATTTACCATCCAGTATCCATCCTGGGTTGTTTGGAGTATTTTTTCCAGTCTGGTTTTTGATACCATTGTTTTTTTTAGATTATCGGCCATCTGGTTAACTATATTGGCAAGATCACCTATTTCATCTTTTCTATTAATTTCTATTCTGTTTTTAAGATTACCTTTTCCTATCTTTTTCGCCGCAGAAGAAATTCTTAAGATAGGTTGAGATAATTTATCTCCAAAAATAAAGCTAATAATTGCGGTTAATAACACAAAAACAATTCCGGTATAAATAAAAACTTTATTTTTTTCATTAAATTCATTTAAAACACTTTTTTTACTAATTGACAATAAAATATGCCAGTTTTCTCCTTTATTACCTTTCAGGTGATCTTCAGATTCATAACTACCCCCAAAAGCTATTTTATCTGTAGCATTTAGTGTGGATTTTATAGTTGAAATACCAATAATTCCATTTTTACCACCATTATATGTTATTCTTGTACTAATTTCTTTTTCAGATAAATATTTTATAATATTCGTAGATACTTTAGTTGTTAAGGGAGGAACACCTAATTCGTAAACTACTCTTCCCCCTGTACGAACAACTTTGAGCTGTCCATAATCATATAACTTATTATATTTATTAATGACACCTGTTAATAAATTAATAATATTTATATTACATTTTAAAATACCAATTACTTGATTATTATGTTTAACTGGAACTGTAACCCCTAAGACATATCCCTGTACACTTGTATCAAAACCGCGATCATCCAAAAATATTTTACCATTTCCTTTATTATAAGAGGCCTTCCACCAGTATTTATGTGAATGAGCAAGTGTAGTTAGTTTATTGGTGGTAGAAACCATAACTCCATAACGATTGCTAAGAAATATCTCATCATAAAATTCAGGATTGTTTTTCTGCTGCAGTTTTAAAAAATCAGCAGCAGGATTATTCATATGTTTTTGAACAAAAGGAGCTGATATTTTAGCTGTTTCTTTCCATTTTTTATTAAGTTTATTAATCTCTTTCTTGCACTGAGAATTAGTAAGAGAATTATAATAAGAATTACTTTCAAGTAAATATTCCTTTATAACTGGAGCA
>CAYRVO010000219.1:0-3223 GCA_964427565.1 uncultured Halanaerobiales bacterium
TATTTATCTTCATATTCTACTTTTCTTGACTCATTGTCAAACAGTGTATGAGTAAAATCTACATTAAATTCTTCAATTATTGTCCCCGGGCGGCTTGACATTACAACAATTCTGGAAGCCAGTACTAATGCTTCATCCACATCATGAGTTATAAAAAATATTGTACTATTATTTTCTTTCCAGATATGACGTATCAATTTCTGCATATTATTTCTGGTCAATGCATCCAGAGCCCCAAAGGGTTCATCCATAAGAATCACCTGTGGATAGTTAGCTAAAACCCTTGCCAGTGCTACTCTTTGCTTCATTCCTCCCGAGAGTTCAAATGTAGCTTTATCACCAAAGCCAGTAAGGTTAACCTCATCTAAAAAATATTCTCTTATCTCTTCTATTTCCTTTTTAGGAAGCCCCCTCATTTTGGGCCCAAATTCTACATTATTCTTTACCGTCATCCAGGGATATAAAGTAGAAGATTGAAATACAACCCCCCTATGCCAGTCGGGACCTTTAATAGGTTTACCCTGAAAAAGACACTCTCCACCTGATGGTTGAATATAACCAGCAATAGTTTCTAATAATGTACTTTTACCACATCCAGATGGTCCTAAAACACATAAAAATTCCCCGCGTTTTATTTCTAAATTTACATTTTCTAAGGCTAAAATTGAGTCTTCCTCTGTACCATACACTGATTTTAAATTATTTATTTCTATTAAAATTTCTTCCTGCTTTTCTTCACTTGCCATATTATTTTCCTTCCGCATTTTTTAAAAATTTTTCAATATATAAAGGATTAACAAATTTATTATACTCTTTTTGAGATGGAGAATTTTCAATAGAATTTTGTTCCAGAAGGAAATCTGACGTTTCTTTCATAATTACTGCAAAATGACCAGGCTTTTCCGTTGTCCCAAAAAAGTCTTGAGTAAGTAGTTCTTCGCTCGTATGCCAGGTTGAACCCCTCATCTGTTTTAGAGCTTCTTCCGGAGTTATCTCCAGATTCTCTGAAACAATGGCTGCTGCTTTTTCGGGATCCTCTCTATAAATATCAGCTGCTTCAGATAACATAGTAATAAAAGAAGTAACTAGTTCAGGATATTTATCAGAAAATTCCTTTCTAACCAACTCAACATTTGCAGTTATATAACCCTTTTCCGCCATTTCTTTACTGGATACAAGTACTTTACCTGTTTCCAATACTTGACCAAGGGTCGGCTGCCAGAGATAAGCTGCCTTAACATCTCCTCTCTGCCAGGCGGCAACTATTTCTGTTGTCTTCATGTCTAAAAGCTGAACTTGATCTTCAATTCCAGCATTTTTTAAAACATTCAATAGAACATAATGACATGTAGAAGCAAAGGGTACTGCAACTCTTTCACCAGCAAGATCTTCTATTTTATTGATCCCCGAATCATTTTTTACAGCCAAAGCTTCTATCTCCCCCAGTACTTCATGTATCCAGATCATTTCACAGCCAAGATCTCTTGCACAAGCAGTTACAGCATTAACATTACCCATTGTAGCAAAATCAATACTCCCTGAAGCAAGTGCCTGATTGGCTTCTGCTCCGGAATCAAAAACAGTAAGCTTATATTTTATACCCTTATCCCCAAAATATTTATCAAACATTTCTTCAACAATTGCTATTGTTTCATCATTAGGAACTCTAAGAATACCAAAATTAATTTCTTCTGGTAAAGATTTTTCTGCCTGCTGTGATTTATTAGAATCACCGGTACATGCTACAAAAGAAATTACTAATATCCCCAATAATAGAATTATAAACACACTTTTAAATAAATTTTTCCTCATGTTTTACCTCCTTTTTGAATTTTTTATACATGTCCCTTCCAGAATACAATTTTTTTCTCCAGAAAACGAAAACCCGTATCGATTAGTACACCTGTAATTCCCATTATTATAATACCTACAAATATGACATCACTCTTTAAAAAATTGGATGCATCCAATACCATCCAGCCTATACCTGAAGTAGCAGCTATCATTTCAGCAGAAACTAAAGTAGTATAAGCTACACCAAATGCTGTTCTAATACCTGTAAAAATTTCGGGTAAAGAAGCTGGTAACACTATTTTAAAGAAAACTTTTTTCTGACTTGCCCCTAATGATTTAGCACTTAATATATAATTCTTATTAATTTTACTGACAGCAGAAACACAGGCCAGGTAAATTGGGGCAAAAGCTGCTAAAAACAAAAGTATTATTTTAGATTCATCATCAATACCAAACCACAATATAAGCAGGGTATAATAGGCAAGTGGTGGTAATGGCCTATAGAATTCAACTATGGAATCAATTATTGCTTCAATTTTACTAAAATAACCGCTTAAAAGTCCCAGAGGAACAGCAGTTGAAATAGCAAATGCTAAAGCAAGGAATAATCTCCTGAGACTGGCTCCCAGGTGTATCCATAAAGGGTCTCCATTATAACCATTTTTTAAAAGGCTAATAAAAGCATTACAAACTCTTGCTGGAGATGGAAGTAAAGTTGGTGAAAACACCTCAAACTTAGTTATTAAATACCAGACAATAAAAATTGAAAACCAGCTTAATATAGTTAATCTTCTTTCGATTTTACTTTTTTTGTTTTTTTGTTTATTATTTTTATTTGATATTAATTTATTGTTATCAGTACTTGTTTGCTTATTTGAACCCATAGATTACACGCCCTTATCTGGTTAAATAAATTTTGAGTTCGAGCCCGGTTATTATATAGCCAATTAAATAAGGCCACCAAGTCATACATACCCGATGGCCTTTATAATACCACTTTCCTTAAAAAATTTCAACAAACAGAAGACAAGATAACTTTACCCAATAACATACTAACTCAAACTAATATATCTTAGGCAAAATTATATTCAGTAACAATTTTTTCTCTATCAGTTACCTGATCCAGATAGTACTCATAACAACAAATTCCTAAATAAGAACCGGAAATATTACATACATTATCATAACCCATACCCTGTAAGGCTCTTACAGCATTATAACTCCTCTGGGCTGAACGGCAGTGTAAATAAACAGGCTCATCTTTTGGTATTTCATCTACTCTGTCTCTAATTTGACTTAAAGGAATATTTACTGAATTTACAAGATGTCCTTCTGCATATTCATTTTCTTCACGTACATCAACAATAAAGGCATCATTTTCTACCAATTCCCTGACTTTAGTTACAGGTACCTGTTTAAACTCTCCATA
>CAYRVO010000220.1:0-3223 GCA_964427565.1 uncultured Halanaerobiales bacterium
AAGAAGTCTGGCTTGTTAATGATATTGCAGGAAAATCAGAGAGGATTTATACTTCTTATAATGAAACTGTAAAAAATGTTGATATGAAAATTACTGGAAATGATATCCATAATTATATAAATATATTTGATGAAAATAGCATTAAAATGAATTTTATATCTCCTATATTGATGAAATACAAAGGCAGTTATGTTAATGATATTACTTTTGATATTTTAATGAGAAATCTTTTTCGCAGGTTAACAAGTTTAAGTCATTTTTATGGTGATGAAAGATTGGATATTGATTTTGCTAGTTATCTAGAGAGAGCTGAAGAGCAGGTAACTGTAAAGGAAGATAGTACTGAATGGGAGAGGTGGTATCGTTATTCTAACCGGCAGAATAAAAGAATTGAGATGCAGGGTCTGGTGGGAGAGATTGAGTTTGAAGGTAAGTTAGCTGATTTTCTTAAGTATCTTGTCTGGGGCCAGTATATTCATGTTGGGAAGAATACTGTTTTTGGGCAGGGAGATATAAAATTATAAAGTAAAAAAATAAAATCTTAAATATATTAATTGATTTTTCTTTAAATTTATAATCATATGATATAATATAAATAAAAAGAATTGGAGGGATAAACATGCAATGGAAAGAAGTTAGAGAAAAACATCCTGATAAATGGGTTTTATTTGAAGCTTTGGAAGCGCATTCAGAAAATGGAAAAAGAAAAGTTGATAATATTTCTATTTTAAATACTTTTAATAATAGTAACGAAGCGACAAAAACATATCGTAAAATACATAGAAAAAATCCTCACAGAGAATTATATGTAGCTCATACTAAAAAAGAGAAATTAGAAATTGAAGAAAGGAAATGGTTGGGGATAAGAACATGAAATTTTCAATTGAGATTATTGACAATTTACCTTTTATTAAACTTAAACTACATCATAAAGGTAATGAGTTAATACTACCAAAAGTACTTATTGACACCGGATCTGCTAAAAGCATTTTGAAAGAAGAATTAGTTGAAAATATTGGTATACAACCTGAACCAGATGATATTCTTGGAAGTATTAGAGGAGTAGGTGGTACAGAATTTGTATATATAAAACAAATTGATTTAATTGCAATAGGAAATATAAGGGTAAATAAATTTAAAGTTGACATTGGAGAAATGGACTATGGCTTTGACATAAATGGAATAATTGGAATGGATTTCTTACTAGAAACTAATTCTACTATTGATTTGAAAAATTTATATATTAAAGCATAAATATTAATAATTTCAATAATATTTCAGTTCATAAATTTAGTATAAATATCCATTTATATGGAATAATACTTATGAGGTGTAGTAAATGGAAGAACTATTTCTTGATGATTACGGGATGTTCCTCGGAAAAAAGAGTGAAAGACTGGTAGTTAAAAAGAAGAAAGAGGTATTAAAAGAAGTTCCTCTTTTTAAGTTAAGCAAAGTATTTATAACTTCCCGTGGGATAAGTCTTTCGGCTGATGCGGTTGAGGAATGTATGAAACATGGAATTCAGATTAATTTTTTGAATTTTAAGAATGAACCATATGCTAAAATCAGTTCACCCTTTCTGCAGGGAACCGTTAAAACCCGGCGAGCTCAATTAATAGCATATAATAACGAAAAAGGTAAAGGACTGGCAATTTCATTTGTTACAGGTAAAATTAAAAATCAGATTAGTATGCTTAAATATATGAGTAAATACAGAAAAAAACGAAATCCTGAACTATATGATTTTATGTGCAAACGTATTGAAAATATGGAAGATTTTCTTGATCAAGTTAATCAAATTGAAGGTAAGAAGGTTGATAATATTAGACAGAGACTTATGACAGTTGAAGCCCACTGTGCAAAAGAATATTGGAAGACTGCAAAAAAAATTCTTCCTGATGAAGCAGAATTTACCGGTAGGGAGACCAGGGGAGCAACGGATTTAGTAAATTGTCTTTTAAATTATGGATATGCAATTTTGTATTCCCAGGTTCAGGGAGCAATTATTCTTGCCGGTCTGGATCCCTTTGCCGGATATTTACATGTTGATAGGTCAGGACGAGCTTCACTGGTTTTAGATCTGGTAGAGGAGTTCCGACAGCAAATGGTAGATAGAACGGTTTTTGCATTATTAAATCAAGGCACTAAACTAAAAATAGAAGAAGGAAGATTAGGTAAAAAAACGAAAAGAAAATTACGTGATAAATTAATGGAACGACTTGATTCATATGTAAAATATGAAAGCAAAAAGCATAAATTGAGAGTAGTCATTCAGAGGCAGGCCCGGCATATGGCAACATTTTTGCGAGGCGAAAGGGATTATGAACCTTTTGTTGGGAAGTGGTAATATACATACTTTAGTTATTTATGATATCTCAAAAGATAAAATACGAAATAGAGTGGCAGAGGTATGTAAAGACTATGGATTAAAAAGAATTCAGTGGAGTGCTTTTTCCGGTAAATTAAATAATAATCGACGGGAAGAATTACATTTGAAACTTATTAGAACTTTGAAGGATAATGAAGGTAATATTCAGTTATATCCAATTTGTTCTAAGGATATTCATTTAAAAAAAGAAATTGATAATGGGAGTAAAAATGATTAATCTTAATGTAACTGATATTAAACAGTATATATATTGTCCGCGAATAATTTATTTTACTTACTGTCAGCCGGTAACTAAGAAGAATACTTATAAAATGGATTTTGGAAGTGAACAGCATGATATAGTTGACCAGCTGGAAAAAAGAAGAACTCTACAAAGATATGATTTAGATAAAGGGAAGAAATTTTTCAAACAAAAAATATTTTCAAAAAAATATGGCCTGAGTGGTAAACTTGATATGTTAGTCAAAACAGACAGTGAATTTGTGCCAATTGAAATGAAGTATACCCACAATAGGCCGGGTTTAAATCATAAATATCAATTAGCTGCTTATATGTTACTTATAGAAGATTATTATCAGACTGGAGTTAGAAGAGGGATTATTCATTTGATTCCGACCAAAAAAACTTTTCACTACAAAAATAGTGATAAATTACGTAATAAGATTAAAGAAATTATTGCGTCTATAAGAAATATAATTCAAGAAGAAAAGTTTCCGGAAAAAGTTAAAGGCTGGAGAAAATGTAAAGACTGTGAATACAAAAATTACTGTGGTGATGTGTAATGTATTTTTTAAGTAAAGAAGACAGATTATATTTACATAAAGGTTTAAT
>CAYRVO010000221.1:0-3206 GCA_964427565.1 uncultured Halanaerobiales bacterium
TACATAATCAACAAGACCTAATTGGCCAATTATTTCTAAAGTCCCCGGCCATGTACTATGAATATGTGTTCCAATAGTTGATTCCCCATTATCAAGTAATTTTCTTAATTTATTTTCTCTCATAATTATCCTCCTATAATTTCATATTATATATTTTAATATTATTTAAATTCAAGTAAATTTAACTATTTATATTGTTTTTATCATCATTTTATTATATATGAAGATTTCTGTAGTATAAGCAGTACTTATTTTTAGATATGTTTTCATAAAATCACTGTTTTAAATCCTGCTTATCCAATTTTATAATTCTTCAATTAATTCATAATAAATCTCTTTGCTGATTTTTTATCTTTTTACCTTTTCCATTTCTTCTACAGCAGTCTGCATAAGGAATATTGTGTCACAGCCCAGAGCTATCATCTGGAATCCTTGTTCCAGAAACTCATTTGTTGAATCTCCTTCAAAGGCCATAATAGACATTGGTATATTATTATCCTGGCCTATTTTAAGGGCTCTATCTGTATATTCTTTAAGCTTAGGATGATCAAATTCACCAACTATACCTAGAGTATTTGAAAGATCCATAGGTCCTATAAAAAAGCTATCAATTCCTTCTACTTTCGCAATTTCTTCCATATTTTCAACAGCTGTTTTAGTTTCAATCTGGATAATAATCATCGTCTCTTCATTTGCCTCTTTATAATAATTTTGCATTGATTCTACACCATTCACACCGTAAGTTACGGCCCGAGGATTACATACACCTCTATTACCCATTGGTAAGTATTTTGCAGTATCTACAACTTCCTTAGCTTCTTCGGCAGTATTTATATGAGGAGCAATAATACCCATAGCTCCGCAATCTAAAGCCCTACTTATTAAATCAACATTTTCCTGTACTCTTACGAAAGGTGTAATACCTACTGCTTCACATGCTGTTACCATTTGTTCTATGGTTTCTGGATTTTTCATAAAATGTTCTGCATCTATAACTACAAAATCATAACCAGCAGCAGCAAATATCTCTATAACTGCACGTGAAGGTGTAATAACAAAAGTTCCAACAACATTTTTTCCTTCTTTAAGCATTTGTTTTACCTTGTTTTTTCTCATTTTGAATTTCCTCCTGTATTTCGTTTTATTATTATAACTTAACATTAACTTGACATTTTGTTAACTGAATTTATTTTTATTATACTATATCTTTATACTTTTCTAATCCTAATTCTTCTAATTTAGTATCTGTTGGTATTGCATTTGAATCCCAACCTCTAATCTGATAATATTCTTCAACTTGAGCTTTAATGTCAGGAACATTACCTTCAGTTCCACCTTCTTCCAATGGTTCAAGTAATCTGTCAGGTATAGTTATCTCTTCAGCATGCATTCCCTGTTTAAGGTTTATAAGATGCTGTAAATTATTAATTCTTTCACCAGTTTTTATTAACTCTTCAGGGGTAACATCCCAACCATTTAAAGCATTAAGAGCATCTATTTGATTAGTATATGACATCCCACCAAATGGAATTACCATACATTGAACTATAGAATTAAATATTGCTGCCATATCTTGATATTTTACACCGGCATATCCTTTTCTTTTATTTGTAAATCTATCTTCCCCTTCAGTTAATCCAATTTCAGGAATCATTAAACCCAATTCAAATTGTTCAGCAAATCCATGCATATGACATGCTCCACGAGACGATGTTGCATAAGTAATTGCCATAGAAAAGAATGCCCTGGGGTCATGTGCCGGAACTTCCATATTCTTAACATGTACAGCCCATGCTTCTGATCCTTCCCCGATTTTTTCTGCCATATATTTCGAACCCTTTGCAAGTGCACTACCTATACCTTCATTAAGTCCTATCTTCTTTACCAGTTCTATTAAAGCATCGGCATTACCCCAATCTGCTTCAATTCCATCTAAATCATCTTTATTAATAATTCCTTTTTCATAACATTCAAATAAATATGCAATAACACCACCTACAGAGATAGTATCTATCCCATAACGATTGCACAACTCATTAGCATAACTAATCTTTTTCAAATCATCTATTAATAATAATGAACCCATCATACCCAGAGTCTCATATTCTGGACCCCGTCCCTTATGATCATAATTTTCTCCATCATTTACTTCCACTCTTCTACCACAGGCTATAGGACAATATGCACAGGCGGAAGGCTTTACTTTCAATTCCTCAGTATACACAGGAGCACCTATTTTTTTTGCCCCTTCTTCCCATTTACCCTGTTTCCAGTTTTTTATAGGTAATAAGCCCATTTTTTCTCTATCAACAACACTTCCAGGCTGACCATGTTCACGAAATCCTTCAATAAAATCACTATTAATCAACAACTGACGCAATTCTTTTGTAATATTTTCAAATTCTTCTGATGCAGCTTTTTTTGTCTTATTACCTTTAACAATAACTGCTTTCAATTTTTTGGAACCCATTACAGCACCCATTCCAGTTCTTCCTGCAATTCCCTCAGCATCATCAGAGGCTATACATGCCATTGGTACAAGACGTTCACCAGCCTGTCCAATAGTTAATACACTATAATCTTTTCCAACCTCCTGCTGTAATAATTCAGTAGTTTCACGTATATCCTTACCCCAAAGTTCTTCTGCATCACATAATTTGTACCCATCATCATCAATCATAAGATAAACAGGGTTTTTTGAACTTCCCTCAATAATTATTAAATCATAACCTGTTCTTTTAAATTTTGATCCCCAAAATCCACCGGCATTAGCCTCACCCCATATGCCTGTAAGTGGAGATATAGAACATACTTCCCACCTGCCTGATCCGGCAAGTTTACTCATTTGAAAAGGACCTGTACTGAAAATTAACTTATTTTCAAAACTTAATGGGTCAACTTTTGCTGGCACTTCATCCATAATATATTTAGCAGCCATACCAGCTCCACCCAAATATTTTTCGCAATAATTTCCGGGAATATCTTCTTCAATTATTTCCTCTTTTGTTAGATTAACCCTTAATAACTTTTGCCAGTATCCATTATTCATTATTTAATTACCTCCTTTAAAATATTTTTATCTACTATTTACAAATTATATTTTTTTAATAAATTAAAAAAAATTTTAATTAAATCTAAAATGCGATTGCCATATATCAGGTTTAATACACAGGTACTATTACTTTTTAAAAATTAGATTACTAATT
>CAYRVO010000222.1:0-3187 GCA_964427565.1 uncultured Halanaerobiales bacterium
TTTCTCAGCTGTAGATCCCTAATTTCAAGCCTGTTTAACGGCCAACATTTAACATCTCCCATTTTTAAACTCATATTACTTTTATTTTCTATATAAGAAATTAAATCCTCTTCGATTTTACTAAGGGGGTTATTATACTTTACAAAAAATACTGCCATGACAACTATTAAAATAATTAGTACTCCCACTAAACCCTGTTTCCATCTCATTTATACTGCCCCCACGAATAATAACCATAATTATATAATATTATATTTGATTTTTATATGCAACTTTTTTAATATGTACTTTTTAACAATTATATATTGTTTTTTATTCTGTTAATAACCTGTTATAATCTGTATCATTTTTTTTCGTTTCTTTTTTCTGTTTTATATTAATATCCAGATTTAAACTACCTTTAAGTACATAATCTGTCTTTTCCACTGTCTTTATTTCAGGTTCTACTCCTTCATCTAAATCTTTATTTATATTATTTTCTTTTTCTTCCTCTTGTGAGTCTTCCGGTTCTATAACAGATTGAGCATATCCCCTAAAAATCTGAACAATCAAATCATTATTTTGAGGTTTTTCAGTAAAATCATTTATCATCTCTGTGAAATTTTTATAACCCTCTATACGGGCCTGATTAATTTCATATTCTTCCTGCTGATGTTCTTTGGGTACCATCTGAGCATAACCTCTATTAGCTCCACCTTCAATAACAATCCCTGTCCTTCCAGGTTCAATATCGGATGGTAATTGTAAGGAAATTATCCTGGAAAAAGGTTGCTGGCGATAGGGATGTAACTTGACTTTAATATCTATCTTATCACCAGGATATATCTCTTCATTTAAGACCTCTGCTTCCTTAACTAAAGCAACCTTATCTTCATGTGATATTTCAATTTCAATTACAATATCTATAACATTTATTTCCTTGAAAGAATTATTAAAAATTATATTCAAGATTTGATAAAAATCAGCGAGAGATGCTCCGGCAATATCCTGGCGACTGTAATACATATTAGTCTTTTTTATTCCCAGGTCCGGTAACCCATTACCCATTATCATTATCTTTACTTTAGCTGTCCCCTCACCTATTCTATCCAGGGTTTCATCAATTGCCTGTAAAACTATATTACTACCCAGTGAAGTAAAAAATAATTCTTCATTTACTATCTGAGTCATAATACAATTTTCTTTATTACGTTCTTTATCATAAACCTTAATATTAAGAGGAATCACTTCTGGATAATAACCAAGTTTACCAGCAATACCTGCACCTCGATCATTTTTAATTGATCCAATAAGATTTTGGTGAGCTGCCCCCAATTTAAAAGCCATTTGTTTACTGGGTATAATTGCATCTATATAGGCTTTACTCAATAAAAAATCCACGCGCCCTTTATTGGTAAATGGATGGCCAAAAGCAAGGATTTTATTACCCTCAACATAGGTTACTGTACCAATAGAAGCTATATTGATATCACCCCTTACCAACTGTACTGCAACCGCACTACCAGGTTCCAATAAATCATTTTTGCTCTTTGTTTTCAGCCCATTGCCAGGTAATACTTTAAAATCCAGAGCCCTTAACTCATCTCTTAAATTTGTAAACGCTCTTCCATTTAAACCACTAATCATTAGAGGTGTCTTCAAAGAAGAGAATATATCTTCATTTTCTTCTGTTCCCTCTGGTAAGCCAGCAAATAATTTCAGCATCTCTTTAATGGGAGTAACAAGGGCATAATGAGTATCTGCATCTGCCCAGCCATAACCAATAGCTCCTATTAATTTATCATCTATATAAATAGGACTACCACTCATACCTGCTGCTATACCACCAATTTTATCAATTTTCCTACCACTAACCCTAATTAATATTAAATGTTCATGTACTCCTTTATTTTCAATGGTATTTATGATTTCAACCGGGAATTCTTCTACCTTATTCCCTTTAAAAACCGTTTTTCCAATCCCCTGCATGCCAGGCTTAATCTCCTCGAAATTCATAAATTCCTGTGCATTAACAGTTCCTATCCATGCTACTACTAATAATAAAGTTAATATAAATATTTTTTTAAACAATTTACCAAAATCCTTTCACTAACATGTATTATGATCCTTCTACACTGAAAATTATTTATATAATAATTTTTTATAAATCACATTACTTGCATAATTGTATATTTCAAACATTTTGTTATTAACTAAAGTAATTTAATTAACTTTTTAATTTGATAAAAGCATATCACTTAATTTATCAATTTCTTCTAGTGCCTGTCCCGTACCTTTAGCAACTGAAGTAAGTGGGTTATCAGCAATAAATACAGGAATCTGTGTTCTTTTACTAAGAAGATTATCAAAACCCTGTAGTAATGATCCACCTCCGGTTAGTATTATCCCCCTATCTATCACATCTGAAGATAATTCAGGAGGAGTTTGTTCCAGTACCCTGCGCACTGCATCTATAATATTAAAAAGACAATCATGATAAGCCTCCACCATCTCTTTTGCTGTTATTACGATTTCTTTTGGAAGCCCTGACATTAAATCTCTTCCTCTTACTTCAAATTCTTGCTTATTAGTTTCTGTAATACAAGCAGCTCCAATATTACGCTTTATTTTTTCGGCAGTTTTTTCCCCTATAATAATATTATATTTATCTTTAATATAACGTATAGTTGCTTCATCAAAACGATCTCCCCCCATACGCAGAGATTCACTAACAACTATACCACCAAGAGAGATAACAGCAATTTCTGTAGTTCCTCCACCAATATCTATTATCATACTCCCACTGGGTTCAGAGACAGGCAAACCAACTCCAATTGCAGCAGCTAGTGGCTCTTCAATCAAATAAGTTTTACGAGCACCAACCTGGCTTGCAGCTTCAATAACTGCTCGTTTTTCAACACCCGTAATTCCTACTGGAACACAAATCATAAGTGTAGGTTTAAAAAAACGACTATTATTTATAACTTTAGAAATAAAATATTTAAGCATTAATTCTGTAACTTCAAAATCTGCAATTACCCCCTCTTTTAAAGGTCTGATAGCAACAATATTACCTGGGGTCCTTCCTAACATTCTCTTTGCCTGTTTTCCTACAGCCAGTACTTCATCTTCATCTTTATTTTTGGCAACAACGGATGGTTCCTGTAATACTGTACCTTTTCCTTTTTCAAAAACCAAAATGCTGGCT
>CAYRVO010000223.1:0-3183 GCA_964427565.1 uncultured Halanaerobiales bacterium
TGAAGCCACTGTCATCCCTCATTATTTAGATTGTGTTCTTGATTCACCCTGGAATAGTGAAAAAGAAGATGAAATAGATATTAAAGAGGCTGAAAAAATACTTGATGAAGACCACTATGGTCTAGAAGATGTAAAGGAAAGGATTCTTGAGTTTCTGGCTGTACGAAAAATAGCTTCCGATAAAAAAAGTCCTATTATCTGTTTAGTAGGAGCCCCGGGTGTAGGAAAGACTTCACTAGGCCGTTCAATTGCCAGGGCATTGAATAGAGATTTTGTGCGTTTATCTCTTGGTGGTGTCAGGGATGAAGCTGAAATAAGAGGCCATAGGCGTACTTATATTGGTTCTAGACCGGGGAGAATAATTAGTTCTATGCGTGATGTTGGTAGTAAAAATCCAGTTTTTTTGCTTGATGAAGTAGATAAAATGTCAGCTGATTTTAGGGGTGACCCGGCATCTGCTTTATTGGAAGTACTGGATCCCGAACAGAATTCAGAGTTTACAGATCATTATCTGGAATTACCATTTGATCTTTCACAGGTATTGTTTGTAACAACTGCAAATATATCTGGTCCAATACCTCCACCATTACTTGACAGAATGGAATTAATTGAATTACCTGGTTATACAGAGTTTGAAAAGGTAAATATTGCTGAAAAACATTTAATTCCTCAAATACTTGATGAACACGGACTTAATGAAGACAATATAAATATTTCTTCGAATTCTATATATAAAATTATTCAGGAATATACCCGGGAGGCAGGGGTTAGAAACCTTGAACGCAATCTGGCTTCAATAATGAGAAAAGTAAGTAAAGAGATTGTAGAAGGAAGAGAAAGATTAGCTCGTATAAGTGTAAATAGTCTGGAAAAATATCTGGGTGTTTCTAAATATAAATATGAAAAATCAACAAGGGAAAATCGAATAGGAGTGGCTACCGGTATGGCCTATAATCAGGCAGGTGGTGATATACTTGATATTGAGGTTGCTGTTGTTTCAGGGAAAGGAGAAGTAATTTTAACAGGCTCTCTGGGTGATGTTATGAAAGAATCTGCCCGGGCAGCCCTTAGTTATATTCGTTCTAAAGAAGATGAATTGAACTTGCCGGATAATTTTCATGAAGAAAAGGATATTCATATACATGTTCCCCAGGGTTCTGTACCTAAGGATGGTCCTTCTGCCGGAATAACTATTGCTCTAGCAATTGCGTCAGCACTTACAAAACGCAAAGTAAGAGGCGACTATGCAATGACAGGTGAAATATCTCTACGTGGCAGAGTTTTAAAAGTTGGGGGTATTAAAACTAAAATACTTGCTGCTAGAAGAGCAGGACTAAAAAACATAATTTTACCGACTGAAAACGAAAAAGATGTATATGAAATAGGGAAAAAAATAAAAAGTGATCTAAAAATTAATTATGTTAAGCATATGGATGAAGTCCTGGATTTATTATTATTGGAGGAAAATGAAAATGAAGGTAAATAAAGCAGAATTTATGTTGAGTGCTTATAGTTATCAAGATTATCCACGTCATAGTCTCCCTGAAATAGCTTTTTCAGGAAAATCCAATGTGGGTAAGTCGTCACTAATTAATACTCTTGTTAACAGGAAAAACTTAGCTATTATTAGTTCTAGACCGGGACGTACCCAGAGTATTAATTTTTATAATATTGATGATAGGTTTTCATTTGTGGATTTACCTGGTTATGGTTTTGCCAGGGTTCCAGATGAAGTACAAGAAGAATGGAGAGAACTGGTAAATGATTATCTTTATGAACGTTCGAATCTAAAAGCTATAATACAAATTGTTGATGCCCGTCATAAACCATCATCAGATGATCAGATGATGGTTGATTGGTTGAAATCAGTTGGATTGCCTTTTATTGTTGTAGCAACAAAAGTTGATAAAATTTCAAAAAATAAGAGAAATAAACAGAGAGAAATAATAACAGAGGCACTAAATGTAGATGAGATAACATTTTTTTCTGCTAAAAATGGAGAAGGTAATAAGAAGGTTAGTGCATTTATTTATCAAATTGCTAGTTGATTTGGGGGTTTGATCTTATGGGCGATAAAAAATCATATACTAGTTCATTTGCCCGTATATATGATGATATTATGAGTAGTGTACCATATGATTTATGGTATAAATATTTGCAGGAATTACTGAACAGTTATGATAAAGACCCAGATAAAATAATGGATATGGCTTGTGGAACAGGTAATATGAGTCTGCGTTTTGCTCAAGATCACAAAGATATAGTTGGAATAGATAAGTCAAGCTCTATGCTTGAAATTGCAAGACAAAAAATACAAAAAAATGAGTGTGATATTACTTTTTTTCAAAAAGATGTTAGAAATTTTAATTTCCCCCGGCAGTTTGATTTTGTTTTTTGTATATTTGATAGTTTAAATTATATTTTAAATATTAAAGATTTGGAAAAGGTTTTTTCCAATGTCTATAAATCTTTAAAGAAAAATGGTATTTTTATATTTGATTTGAATACTGTTTCCCGGCTTATGAGTATAGAACCGGGTACAACTGTGTTTAGTGGTAAAAATTACACCTGTTTTTGGGAAGATATAATTGATTTAAAGCAGACAACCTGGAAAGTACAACTTAAAATATATTTTAATGATGATCAGTCCCAGTATTTTGAAGAAATTCATAAAGAAACAGGTTATAAAAAGGAAGATATTATCAGCTTATTAACTTCTGTTGGTTTTTCAAAAGTAAAGGTTTATAAAGCCTTCACATTTGATGAAGGCAAAGATAGTGATAATCGATTATATTACGTTGTTTGTAAGAATAATTTGCAAGAAAAGAAACTTTCCTTATTGAATAGATTTAAAAAAAAGGTAAAATGGAAATTTTTAAGTAGTTGCGATTAGAATTAAAAAGACACCGATAAATATTAACAAAAGATTTGAATAATTTATCTGTTCTCGTATTTCTATAAGACCAAGAGTGGTAACAATTATAAGTATAATTGGTCCCACCAATCCCAGGATAGCATTAATCCTGATAGCAATACGAACATCATTATAATGATACATTAATAAAGCGGAACTTAATTCTATTAAACCTGAGAGAATTCTCATGAATACCATTGCCAAAAGGATATTTTGTAATTTAAACATTATTATCAATCCTTTATTTAGTAAAGTTTAAAACCCGGGTA
>CAYRVO010000224.1:0-3176 GCA_964427565.1 uncultured Halanaerobiales bacterium
TGTAGAGTATTATTTAGTTATAATCTGATAAATCCTGGTCAGGAAGTAGAAGTAATGTAGTTAAAAATCTATAGATTATAATCCCCGGCATTGCCGGGGTATTTTTTTTATGGCAGAAATTCTTGATAAATTTACTTTCTAGTGGTATTATTACATTGAATAGTATCCCTCAGGGAACTATATCAATTATTGATGGTTAGTAAAAAATATTAAAAAGTTATCCTGCCTGGATAGTTTACCGGGATAGGAGGAATATTATAAGGATAATTATGCCTCCTGATTTCTCAGGGGGTTTTATATTTTTATTAAGTCTATGGAGGTTTAAATGCTGTGAAAATTATTATCATTGGAGCCGGTAGGATAGGAACAGTTATGGGTTATTTGCTAAAAGAGAATGGCTTTGATATTATAGGAGTTAAAAATAAAAATTTGGATTCTGCCCGAAGGGCAGTAGAAGTAATTGGTACTGGAAGAGCGTTCACAAATGAAGAATTAAAAGAAAAAATAAAACTTGCTGATTTGATTATAGTTACTACACCTGATGACACCATAGCAGCAATAGTTAATTACCTTGATCATAGTATTTTAAAGAAACCTGTTTATATTATGCATATGAGTGGGTTACATCCTGCCCGTATTTTAAATAAAAATAATATAGAAAGAAGATATGTCTTTTCCCTCCACCCCCTACAGTCTGTTACCAATCTAAAAGAAGGTATAGAGTTACTACCTGACTCGGTTTTTAGTCTGGAAGGGGATAAAGAAGGATTAGAGATTGGTAAAATGATAGCTAATAGATTGGATTTAAATTATCATTTGATTAAGAGTGAAAATAAATCATTATATCATGCAGCTGCGGTTATCGCTTCTAATTATTTTGTTACACTTGTTAACAGTAGTTTTGAAGTTCTTAAAGAAGCAGAAATTGAGAATCAAGATATAAAAAAAGGTATTCTTAATTTGGTTACAGGTACTCTATCGAATTTAAAAAAAATGGATCCAGATAAGGCCTTGACTGGTCCAGTGGCCAGGGGAGATGTTAATACAATAAAAGAGCATAGAGAGCAGTTAAAGGAGATGAATATTAATCAACTAAAACTTTATGATGTTCTGGGTGATTATACAGCACAAATGGTAGGTAAAGAAAGTTTAAGGACATTGTTTAAAAGCTAGTTTAATACACATCCAAATTTTCTAATACACAACCCAAAAATAAGTTTAATTAACAAGAAAAGCAAGGGGGAATAATATATGATTAATGATTTTTTAAATATGAAAGAAAACAAGGAAAAAATTTCAATGCTAACTGCTTATGATTATTATTTTGCTAGGCTTGCTGAAGAATCAGGGATTGATATGATTTTGGTAGGTGATTCACTGGGTATGGTATTTCAGGGTCAGGAAAATACACTACCTGTAACAGTTAAGCAAATGATTTATCATACAAAAGCGGTAAAAAGAGGTGCAAAGGATTCATTTATAGTAACTGATTTACCTTTTATGTCTTATCAGACTGGAGTAAAGGAAGCACTTTTATCTGCTGGTAAGATAATAAAAGAAGGTGGTGTTCAGGCAGTAAAGCTGGAAGGTGGTAAAAGGGTGATACCACAAATAAAAGCATTGGTAGAAGCCGGAATTCCTGTTATGGGTCACCTGGGTTTAACTCCCCAATCTGTTAATCAGATGGGTGGTTTTAAGCTACAGGGAGGCAAGAAAAAATCAGCATTAAAAATAATTGATGATGCTCTGGCATTACAGGAAGCTGGTGTTTTCAGTATTGTACTGGAAACTATTCCTGAGCAATTAGCAAAAATAATTACTAAAAAATTGACTATTCCCACTATCGGAATAGGTGCGGGCTTACAGTGTGATGGTCAGGTTCTGGTTATTCATGATTTACTGGGAATTGATAATCAATTTAAGCCCGGATTTGTAAGACAGTATGCAGATTTAAATAATATAATTAAAAAGGCTCTGCAAAATTATATTGGTGATGTAAAGGATCAAAAATTTCCTGCTGGTAAAGAAAGTTTTAAAATGAATAATGAAGCTTTAGATGAGATAAAGGAGGAATTAAATTAGTTATGCAGGTTATAAAAGAAATTGCGGGAATAAGAGAACAATTGGTCGATAAAGATAGTGTAGGTCTGGTAGCTACTATGGGATTTTTACATGGAGGCCATTTGAGCCTTGTAGAAAATGCCCTGGCAGAAAACAAAAATGTTGTTGTCAGTGTTTTTGTTAATCCCACTCAGTTTGCTCCTGACGAAGATTATGAAGATTATCCACGTAACCTGGAAGGGGATAAAGAAATATTGGCTAAAATGGGAGTAGACTTCATTTTTGCCCCTCAGGCTGACAAAATGTATAGTTATAATTTTGATAGTCATGTAGAAGTGAGAGAATTATCCAAATATCTTTGTGGTCAATCCAGACCGCATTTTTTTGGTGGTGTGGCTACAGTTGTAAGTAAATTATTTAATATTATAAAGCCCGATAGGGCCTACTTTGGTCAGAAGGATTATCAGCAGTATATAATAATTAAGAGGATGGTAAGGGATTTGAATTTTCCGGTTCAGATCAGACGGGTACCAATAGTAAGAGAAGAAGATGGGTTAGCTATGAGTTCCCGTAATGAGTATTTAAATGAAGAAGAAAGAGAAGCAGCTACTGTATTATACAGATCTTTAAATAAAGGGCGAGAATTAATTGAACAGGGAGAACGGGATGCTGAAAAAGTGAAAAAAGTAATGGTAGATATGATTAAGCAAGAAGAACCGGCTACTATAGATTATGTGAGTATAGCAGACCCTGAAAACCTTGCCCCTATAGAAACTATAGAGGGGAGTGTTTTACTGGCTGAAGCTGTGTTTATTGGTGATACCAGGTTGATTGACAATCAGCTTGTAGATTTAAAATAAAGGGTGATTTAAAAAATGATACGAACTATGTTGCAATCTAAATTACACAGAGTAAGAGTTACAGAAGCAAATCTTAATTATATGGGAAGTATAACTATAGATGAAGATTTAATGGAAAGAGCCAATATACTGGCAAATGAAAAAGTACAGATAGTTAATATGAATAATGGAGAGCGTTTTAGTACCTATGTAATACCAGGTAAAAGAAATTCAGGGGAAATATGTTTGAACGGAGCCGCTGCCAGGCTTGTTCAG
>CAYRVO010000225.1:0-3171 GCA_964427565.1 uncultured Halanaerobiales bacterium
CAACAATAAAATAGATAAAAAATATATAATACTATAAAGAGAAACTTTAATATAAAAAAAATCAAAAAGTAATAATACAATTAACATAAATAATATATATTCAAAAGCTAAAAATAATTTCACTTTTATTTTCATAGGATTTGTCCTCCTAAAAAAATATCTGATGGCAAACTTAATTAATTATACCCAGTGACCAGTTTCAGCCAGGGCAGTCAGTGTTGATATAACAGTCATCAAACCTGTCATTATGGCGATATACCACTTCTTCATTAAAAGTAGCCCCCCTTCGTAAACATGTATTTCTAAGCTCACATACGAAGGTCGGCTAAGCTCATTTTTTAAGCTGATCTATCATATTTGCCATCAGATATTCCTTACCTAAATACATTTTACATTTGTTTAATTATATTTCTGCAAAAATACCATGATTCCTTTTTTTATAGCAAATTTTATCAAATTCACTTTAAATATTAAGCAAGGAATAAATGTACTTCATATCTATATTTTTTCTAATTGTATCAGCTAATTTATCTAATTCTAATTCTATTTTTCTATGATAAGAGGTTGAATTATTTGTCAATCGTTTTAATCCTTTATTAACTCTTAATTTATTTAATAATTCTCTTCTAAAGCGATCATTATTAAAGAGACCATGCAGATAAGTACCAAAACAATTCCCTGTATCATTAATTGCACCATCTTTTACCTGAACTTTTTTGCCTGAACGCTCCAGAATATTAAAAAATGGGCTTGCTGTATTTAGGTATCTAGTTTTTCCCATATGTATTTCATAACCTTTAATTATTTCATTTTTCGGAAACAGTTTATTTTCATCATATATACGGGCCTTAACCTGATGTGTCTTTTTATCCGGCAGAAAGCTTGTTTCTACCGACAATACAGCAAGACCCTCAATTTTTTTTATTTTACCCTCAGTTTGATATTCATCAATTAAACTTTTGCCCATCATCTGATATCCCCCACAGATACCGATAATATATTTACCATCTGCAACCATTGTTTTTATTTTTTCTGCAATTTTATTACTTTTTATATATTTTAAATCCTGAGTAGTACTTTTAGTTCCCGGTATTATTACTAAATCTATATCTTTTAATTCTTCTGGCTTTCTAATATAAGTTAAATTGACATCCGGCTCATATTCCAGACTTCTAAAATCAGTAAAATTTGATATATGAGGTAATCTTATTATACCAATATTTAAATCTTTCTCCTTTACCAACTTTAAATCGTCTTTTAAAGAAGCAGAGTCTTCTTTCGGAAGCTGAATGTCTTCCAGATAAGGAATTACACCCAGTACAGGTTTGTCAATATATTCTTCCAGTAAATCTATACCTGGTTTTAAAACATTATAGTCTCCCCGGAATTTATTAATTATAATTCCTTTTATCAGTTCACGTTCATCAGGTTCTAATAAGTCCAGTGTACCAACAATAGAAGCAAACACACCACCTTTATCTATATTAGCAACCATTAAAACTGGAGTCTTATTTAACCGGGCTACCTTCATATTAGCCAGATCTCTGTTCTTTCTATTTATTTCCGCAGGACTCCCTGCCCCTTCCATAATAATAAAATCATATTCATGTTGAAGATTGTTTAAAGATTTATTTATGACTTTCATTGCTTTTTTAATGTAATCTTTATCTTGAGTTCTATAATCTAAGTCAGCTATCGGTTTTCCCCTGACTATTACCTGACTTAAACCGTCACCTTTAGGTTTAACCAAAATAGGTTGCATATCAACTGTAGCTTTAGTCATAGCAGCCTGTGCCTGAAATACCTGGGCAATACCTATTTCCCCTCCAGCAGGTGTAACATATGAATTCAATGACATATTCCAGGATTTAAATGGTGCCACTTTTTTATTATCCCTGGCTAGAATACGACATAAAGCAGTATTAATTAAACTCTTACCTACATCAGAGGATGTTCCCTGGATCATAATTGTATTACTGGTTGTATTCATTTGCTCACCTACTTATCTTTTTCCGCCAAATATTTCCTGATCGCATTATGCAGGGCATCTGCTGCTAAATTTGAACAGTGCATCTTCTGTTCTGGTAATCCACCCAGGGCTTCAGCAACCATCTTATTATTAATTTTCAATGCTTCAGCTAGTTTTTTCCCTTTAGCAAGTTCAGTTACCATACTGGTGGAAGCCACTGCTGCTCCACAGCCAAAGGTTTGAAACTTAATGTCTGTAATAAGATCATCAGTTATTTGTAAATATATTTTCATTATATCCCCACACCCTGGATTACCAACTTCTCCTTCTGCATCTGCATTATCAATCTTACCTACATTGCGCGGATTATTAAAATGGTCCATTACTTTACCTGAATACATTAATCTCATCCCCTTTTCCCAAAAATATTACGAAATAGACTGATCTTCATTATATAAAGGTGACATAGTTCTTAATTTCTTTACTATTTGCGGTAAAGTCTCCAATAAATAATTAACCTCCTGATCCATATTATCTTTACCTAGTGATATACGTAAAGACCCATGAGCAACTTCACGAGGTAGACCTAAAGCTAGTAATACATGAGATGGGTCTAAAGAATCCGATGTACAGGCGGAACCACTAGAAGCAGCTATCCCTTTCATATCCAGATTTAAAAGTATGGATTCACCTTCAATATAGCGAAAACAAAAGCTTACATTACCCGGCAATCTTTTTTCACCCCGGGGGCCATTCAAGATAACATAATCAATATTTTTCTCGATACCAGCAATTATCTTATCTCTTAATTTGCTCAACTTTTGTCTTTTTTTATTAAGTTTTGCAGAGGCTATTTCAGCAGCTTTGCCCAGACCAACTATACCCGGTACATTTTCAGTGCCTGCTCTTCTCTTGTTTTCCTGGGCTCCACCAGAAATCTGGGGAATTAATTTTACTCCTTCACGTTTATACAAAGCCCCTACACCTTTGGGGCCATTAAATTTATGGGCAGATAATGAAAGTAAATCTATATTTAGATTCTGAACATTTATAGGTATTTGAGCAACTGCCTGTACAGCATCACTATGAAAGTAAATATTATGTTTATGGGCAATTTCTCCTATCTTTGCAATAGGCTCAATAGTTCCTGTTTCATTATTAGCCATCATTATTGAAATCAAAATAGTTTCTGATCTAATTGC
>CAYRVO010000226.1:0-3145 GCA_964427565.1 uncultured Halanaerobiales bacterium
ATTTCTTTTAATATTTTTGATTCTCTGTAATTGTATAAGAACATTTTCGGACAGAATAAGTAAAATAAGTATTAAAAATAATGTATAGGCATTTACACCTGTTTTTTTATTTTTTTCTTCTTTATCTTTAGTCATCTTCAACCCTCCAATAATATTAATCATAATAATATATGTAGTAGTATATAATATGTGCAATATATAATTCGATTTAACACCTAACTTTAAATTTTTTAACTTTAAAAGGTTTATTAAAAATTGCAGCTATAATATATAATTATTTTTCATTATTAATTATATGTTTAAATTTTGCGAATAATTATTATATATGTTAAAATAAATACAACAAAAATAAAAGGTGAATTTATAAATAATATGGATATAATTGCAACTCCTTCAGGAACAGATAATATAATAAGAAAATTTAATTTAAAATTGTATAAAGGTTTGGGCCAGAATTTCTTAATAGACCAGAATATAATAAAAAAGATAATTGAGGCTTCTAATATTGAAAAAGATGATATAATTATTGAAATAGGTCCTGGAATAGGTTCTCTGACACAATTTTTATTAGAGGAGATAGAAGATGGTAAGTATTTTGGTCTTGAAAAAGACAAAAGATTAGTTGGAGTTTTACAGGAAATATTTACCGAATATCAAGAAGCAGTATTTTTAAATGCAGATGTAATGGAATTTAACTGGGATAATTTTTTGCGTGAAAGTAATTTAGAAAATAAAAATATAAAAATTATTGGTAATTTACCATATTATATTACTACTCCCTTAATAATAGACTTATTAAAAAGAGATATAAACTGTTTAACGATGATTTTTATGGTACAAAAAGAAGTTGCGGAAAGAATGGTTTCAGCTCCAGGTAGTAAAGTTTTTGGTTCCCTGAGTGTGGTTGTTCAGTTTTACAGTAATATATATAAAGTAGATGATATTCCGCCCACAGTTTTCAGGCCCCGTCCTAATGTGGATTCAAGCATAGTTTGTATTAATCCTTATGAAAAAGTACCTTATGATACCAGAGATGAGGAACTTTTTTTTAATGTTGTTAGAGGAATTTTCCAGCAACGTAGAAAAAAAATAAAAAATTCTCTACTCAAATCTTCTACTGTAAACTTCAAACGAGAAGAAGTAATGGAGGGTTTAAAAAGAAGCAATATTAATCCTGGAATCCGGGGAGAAAAACTAGAAATTGAAAAAATGGTTGAGTTAAGTAACGCATTGTATGCGGTACAAAGAAAATAATAAAAGTTGGTGATTTTAATGGAATTTACCAGTCCTACTGATGGGGTTCTTAATGTAAAAGAAACATATGATACAATTATGAACTTTATAAGAAGTGAACCTGCTAATAGTTATAGATTAATAGTAGGAACAGATTCTCATCCAGGGTTTGAGGAAGTAGTATTTGTAACTGCTATTGTAGTTTACAGGATAGGTAGGGGAGGAAGATATTTTTATCATAAGGAGAAGACAAATCTGCATACAGGTTTAAAACAAAGAATTTTTTATGAAGTTTCCCGAAGTCTTGAAGTTGCCAGTGAAATAACGGGTTTGCTGGCTGAGGAGGAAGAAATCAATCGGGATCTTCAGGTAGAAATTCATGTAGATGTAGGTGAAAAAGGTCCAAGTAGTACAATAATTAGAGAGGTTGTAGGTATGGTGGTAGGTAGTGGTTATGAAGCTATGATAAAGCCAGATGCTTATGCGGCATCTACTGTAGCAGATAAATATACAAAGTGAGATAAACGATAAGCCCACCTTAATCATATTATATTACTGAAAGGGGGGCTTAATTTTGCGTTTTGAAATTGGAGACTATGTTACCCGTAGATCTTATAATTCAGATATTATATTTAAAATTGAAAAATTGCATGAAGATAAAGTGATATTACGGGGTTATAAATTGCGTCTCATGGCTGATGCCTCTCCTGATGATCTTGTTAAGGTTAATAAAAATGATACAAATTCACTACGTAGAAATTTACTTCATGAATCTTATGAATACCTGCAACGCCAGAAGAGAAATTTAATAATTAATGGTAATATGATTAGAAACAAAGAAATGGATAATTGTTATCGAAAAAAACCGGGGCGGGTCCTTCATATAGATGGTGACCGAGATTATCTGAAAATATCCTTGCAGAATTACGAAAATTTGCAGATACAGGCCAAAGGTTATTATATGCGGGAAAAAAATATTGCCTCTAAAATAAAAGATTATTTACAGGTTTTTAAACCTGATATTTTGGTTATAACCGGTCATGATGGATATGTAGAAAATAGTAAGTATCATACATCTGATTATTTCATTGAAGCTGTTAAAAAAGCACGTTATTATGAGAATAACCTAGATGATCTAATTATATTTGCTGGTGCCTGTCAATCTTATTATAAAAAGTTAATAAACAGTGGAGCAAATTTTGCCAGTTCTCCAGAAGGGAAATTAATACATTTTTTGGATCCGGTAATGGTAGTAGAGAAGATTGCCTATACATCAATAAAAGAAGTTATATCTGTTAAGGATATTATTAAAACAACTATTACAGGTAAAGGTGGTATAGGTGGAATTGAAACTAGAGGTAAATTAAGGCTTTGCTATCCATAAAAGTTCTTGACAGAGGTATTATAGTTTGATATACTATTATGATGTTTGACTAAATATTTAATTTTTGTTATAATATTTATTGTCAATTTTAATAAATATTTAAACGTAAATATAGAAAGGGGTATTGTATGCCGAGAAATATTTTACATGAAATCAGAGAAAATGTTGACTCCTTTGTTGGGGAAGAGGTAATGGTTAAAGCCAACAGAGGCCGGCGTAAAGCAATGAAAAAGGAGGGAATCCTTGAAAAAACACACCCCAATGTATTTGTAGTAAAGATAGATGATCATGATCAGATAAGGCGCCTTTCTTATAGTTATGCAGATTTGTTGACTGATAGTGTTGAGTTAAAAGCAAAGGGTGATCATACTAAAATCGGGATTGTCTAAAAATTTTATACAGTTTAAATATACTAGACCAGTAAGCATTTTTGCTTGTTGGTCTTTTGTTATTTATCACTAAATATCCCCCTTCTGAATATTATAATATAAAATTTCAGGAGGGTGTTTTTTTTATGAGTAGAAGACA
>CAYRVO010000227.1:0-3144 GCA_964427565.1 uncultured Halanaerobiales bacterium
CCCCTTTAAAATACCTCAACCATAATTATAATAAATACCAGCCATAATTGCAAAACCTCAATCAGTAGTGTTTTACATCCTCATATTACTGTAAAAATAAGCTCCCTGGTTATAAATACAACTAATATTCTGGATATAATGTAAATTTACCTATAACAAAGATTTATACATGTCTTTAGTCTGACGGGCTATACTATCCCAGCTGAAATATTCTTCTACCCTTTTACGTCCTGCCTCTGCAAACTTATTACGAAGATCTTTATCCGATAGCAATTTATTAACAGCAGTAGCTATTTCTTTTTCGGCACCGGGATTAACAAGAAAACCTGTCTCATTATTCACAACAACTTCTTTTATACCTCCTACAGAACTAGCAACCACAGGAGTCCTACAGGCCATAGCTTCTAAATTAATTATTCCAAATGGCTCATATACAGAAGGGCAAACAAAAACACTGGCCTGACTGTACAATTCTATTATCTCTCTTCTATCAATCATCTCATTTATCCAGATTATATTGTCGTGACTTTCTATTTTATCTTTAACTTCCTGTAATAACTCTTCTGTATCAGCCTTACCCGCACATAAAACTATCTCTATATCTTCAGGAAGATAATCAATAGCATTAAGTAGATGTATAATTCCCTTTTGTCTACTTATTCGACCAACAAAAAGAATATATTCTTTTTGAATATTATATTTTTCTAAAGCTTTAGTTGTATTCACTTCTTGATATTCATTAAGGTCAACACCATTATATATCTCAATAATTTTATTTTCATCACGGATTTCATAATGTTTCAAAATATCTGCTTTCATTTCCCGGGAAACAGCAATAATCCTGTCTGAATTTTCAATACCTATTTGTTCCATCCAGGAACTAATATTATAACCGTTACCTAACTGTTCTTTTTTCCATGGTCTCAGGGGCTCTAAACTATGAATAGTTGTAACCAGGGGAATATCATATAACTTTTTAGCAAGGAAACCTGCCCAGAAAGTATACCAGGTATGAGCATGGATAATATCAGCATCTATCACATCATTTACCATTGCCAGATCAGTAGAAAGAGGGTTAAAAACCTTTCCCGACTTTAATTTGTCATTAACTAACTTAGGCCAGCCCTGATATCCTTTAACTCTAAATCCTTCTTCAGTTATATTTTGTTTCCCAAAACATCTGACTTCTACTTCCATTAATTTACGTAAAGCAGATGTCAAATAATCTACATGTACACCAGCTCCTCCATAAATATCAGGAGGGAATTCCTTTGTTAAAACCGTTACTTTTAAATCACTCATTCATTAAAACCTCCCAAATAATTTTTATAGTAGCTCAAGACACTTCCGTACTCCCTCAAGGGGGATATCCAGCCACTCAGGACGATTGTTAAACTCATAAAGAGCTTCATAAAGGGCTTTTTCCAGTTTAAATAAAGTCAGTATTTTTTTTAAATTGTTCTCTGTAGGTAATAAATCCCTACTATTTCGCTCCCGTAACTGTTTCAGATAACCCTGTACAAAACTATTACTTACATCCTCTTCCCAATTATCTAATACATTTAGTATCTTACCCTCATCAACATCAGTCTTATTTAAGGAGTATTCTTTCAAACTCAAGCTCGATACATAGGCAAAAGATCTCAACATACCTGCAATATCTTTCAGGGGGGAATATTTTCTTTTTCTAGTTTCAATATCTTTTAATGGTTCACCTTCAAAATCAAGAATTATAAAACTATCATTAATTTTTAATATCTGTTCAAGATGTAGATCTCCATGAATTCTTATATATTTTCCTAAATCATGCTTTAAATCATCCATTTTATCAATAGCCTGCAATAATTCTCTTTTTTTACCCTTAAGATCATATGTAAACATCTTTGTTTTTAGATAATCATATATTTTATCCACTGCTATATACTGTCTATTAATCCAGTTATCTATTTCTTTTAAATCAGGATTGTTAGAACCAAAACCTGTAGCAAGAGCAATATGAAGATCAGCTATGAGTTTTCCCACCTGTTTTATTTCTTTATTATCAGTCCACATAATTTCTGTATGTTGATTGTTTTTAAACATATTAATTTCACTAATATATGATAATAGATTATTTTTGCACCACTGCCACAAAGTCTGTTCTGCTTCAATATATTCCTGCATCAGACCTAGACTAAAGCTTTTACCCATATTATTTTTATAGGTCATATATCCATAAAGTCGAGGAATATTCTTAAACTCGGTCGTTTTTTGCAGAACCTCTGCTATTTCTATATCAATATTGAGGCCAGGATTTAATTTACGATAAGTTTTAAGTACAATATCTCTATCAATTAAAGTCAAACTATTGCTTGTATCTTTTGATAATGATTTAACATTACCTTCCACCTTTTGTTCTACAAGCTGTTGTTCAATCATATTTACAGAAATATTGCCCTCATTTTTTGTATTTATTTCAGGTTTGTTTTTAAAGATTTCAAGATAATATTTACTATTAATAGCAGAATAAACATAGGCTTGATAATTACTGTGTTTGATTTCTAAGCAACAATCTTTATCTTTAAATTTGTATTTTGTTATCATAAGGGGTATATAATATAATAATGGTTTTTCACTTCCATTAATTTTGAAACTTGCTATAAGAGGAATTATAAATAGTTCATTTTTATTTTTGTTTATAACAGAAAAATCATAAACCTCTGTTTTAACAATTTTTGCCCCTTTATTCTGGAACCAGCGTGCAGTGGTAAATATTTCCGGATTTATTTTTCTGAAAATATCAACTATTTCATTTTTTAATTCCCCAAAAGCCTTATCTGTATAATAGGTCATATTATCACCCTTAGTATAACTTTCGCTAATTTATATTATTTTCCTTTATTCAATTTATTATTTCCAGATAAAAATTTAATATTACATATTTCACTTCTGGAGTTCAAAACAGGATAATAATATATCAAATGTTATAATAAATAAAAATAAGGATGGGGAAGCCCCCACCCTCTGATAGAGAAATTATTTATTCTACAGTAACACTTTTAGCCAAATTACGCGGTTGATCAATATCACAACCTCTTGCCCGGGCAGTATAATAAGCCAAAAGTTGTAGTGGAATTATTGCCAGAGCACCACTCAGTAAATCAT
>CAYRVO010000228.1:0-3141 GCA_964427565.1 uncultured Halanaerobiales bacterium
ATTATTTATTGCATCTTCTTCACATTCAAAAACCCTGGCCGGGCCTGAATGTTTATACATTTCAGGGGCTACTGCTGATTGTTTTACTACTGCCCCGGTAGGTGCTATATTCCCTTTCAAAATTGCCAGTCCACCTTGATCATGATAAGGATTTGCAAATGGTTTAATTACCTCATTATCTTTAACCTCTGCATTTTTAATATTTTCCTGCAGGGTTTGACCGGTAACAGTCATTTCGGAGGTATTTATCTGTCCGGCATCATTCAGTATTTTAAGAACTGCCTGAATACCTCCAGCATAGTAAAGATCTTCAATAAAGTGTTTACCAGCAGGACTCATACTACATAAATGTGGTATACTTTTACTTACTTTATCAAAATAATCTATATTCAAATTAACTCCAGCTGCATCTGCTATAGCAGGGATATGAAGAACGGTATTTGTCGATCCGCCTAATGCCATATCAACAGCTATAGCATTATGTATACTATTTTCAGTAATAATATCACGGGGTTTTATGTCTTTTTCATATAATTCCATTACTTTTAATCCTGCTTTTCTGGCCAGAGCAATACGTTCACCCATAACAGCAGGAATAGTTCCGTGTCCCGGTAATCCCATACCCATAGCTTCAGTTAAACAGTTCATTGTGTTTGCTGTAAACATACCAGCACAGCTTCCACAACCAGGACAGGCTGATTTTTCCAGATTTTTTAATTTATCTTCAGTTAAATTGTCTACTGCTACAGAACCCACTCCTTCAAATACTGTTTTAAGATCAACTCTTTCTCCTTCCCAGGTTCCCGGTAACATAGGACCACCACTAATAACCATAGTTGGTATATTTAGATATCCAGCAGCCATTAACATTCCAGGTACAATTTTATCACAATTGGTTACCATGACCAGGGCATCAAATTGATGTGCAGAGGCCATTACTTCTATTGAATCTGCAATTAGCTCCCGGCTGGGTAATGAGAATTTCATTCCGGAATGTCCCATAGCAATTCCGTCACATACCCCGATTGTTGGAAATTCGAAGGGAGTTCCGCCACCTTCAATAACACCTTCTTTTACGGCAGCAGTTATCTGATTTAAATGTCTGTGTCCCGGTATGATTTCATTAAAGGAATTAACAACTCCCACCCAGGGTTTATTAATTTCACGGTCGGTGTATCCTGAAGCCCGCAAAAGAGATCTGTGTGGTGCCCTCTCTATTCCATTTTTTGCCTTCTCACTGGGCATACTATCATCCTTTCTTTTATAAGTTTTTTATTAACCTGTATTTTAATATACTTAATGTTTGCATATAAGTTTAACAGAAAAAATATTATCTGTCCAGTAGTACAGGAGTTTAAAAAAATTCGGGATTATAGTGATAGAAGTTATAGTTTGCTAGCAAACCTCGTGGGCTTGCCCCGAGGAGGGTCAAAATCATAATTTTATGACTCTAATAGTTGACAAAGATAATAAATGATAATATAATTATACACTAAATAAAACTATTAAATAAAGTTTACAAGAGGAGGAGTAAGTATTGAGCAAGAAAATTTATTTAAATGGAGAAATTGTTCCCAAAGAAGAAGCTAGAGTATCAGTGCTTGATCATGGGTACTTGTATGGAGATGGGATATTTGAAGGTATTAGGGCTTATAATGGACGTGTTTTTAAATTAGATGAGCATATAGATAGATTATATAAGTCAGCTAAAACAATTATGCTGGATATTCCTCATACAAAAGATGAAATAAAAGAGATTATTCTAGAAACTATTAGAGCCAATAATTTAAAAGATGCATATATAAGGTTAGTAATTTCCAGAGGTGAAGGTGATCTGGGACTTGATCCCCGTAAATGCCCGGACCCTACTGTAGTAATAATTGCCAGTGAAATTAGTCTTTATGATAATCAATTGTATGAAAAGGGATTAAGTGTAGTAACAGTACCTACAAGAAGAAATGGACCTGAAATGGTAAATCCCCGTGTTAAATCTTTAAATTACTTAAATAATATAATGGCCAGAATTGAAGCTAATATGCAGGATGCACCTGAAGCCATTATTTTAAATAGTCAGGGCTATGTTGCTGAATGTACTGGAGATAATGTTTTTATAATTGAAGGTAATAATTTAGTAACCCCTCCTAAATTTGCAGGTATACTTGAAGGTATTAAAAGACAAGTAGCATTAAACATAGGTGAACAGCTTGGTTTGAATGTAAAAGAAGAATTATTTACTCGTTATGATTTGTTTAATGCTGATGAAGCATTTTTAACTGGAACAGCTGCAGAAGTGATACCTGTGGTTGAGGTTGATAAAAGACAAATAGGTAATGGTAAACCCGGTAAATTTACTAAAGAAATTATTGAAAGGTTTAGAGAAATAGCTAGATCTTCCGGGACTGAGATATATAGTAATTGATTATTTTTGACCTATCGGCAATTACTTCATTTCTCATATTAAAGGATGTATTGTTTTAATGAGGAAATATTCTTTTCAAAATTCAAAGACTTTTTAGCAGAAAGTAGAAGTAAGAGTTTAATATTGATTAATAAAAACAGATATTTGTAGTTTTGTTTTACTGAAAATTAGAATAGTGAGTATTGAGAAGATATAGTATTTGTTAATTTACCCTGGGTGAACTATATCCAGGTTTTTTATATTTATATGGAGGTGATATTAGATGTCAGAGATGACAGGTTCCAAAATTTTAGTAGAGAGTTTGAAGAAAGAAGGAGTTGAGAAGATATTTGGTTATCCCGGGGGTGCTGTTATCCCTATTTATGATGTTCTTTATGATTCAGATATACAGCATGTTCTTACCAGGCATGAACAGGCTGCTGTCCATGCTGCAGATGGTTATGCGCGTAGTACAGGTAGAGTAGGTGTGTGTATAGCAACATCTGGTCCGGGTGGTACTAATCTGGTTACAGGACTGGCAACAGCCCATATGGATTCAGTTCCTGTTGTTGCTTTTACCGGTCAGGTGCCTACGAGTTTAGTTGGTAAAGATGCATTTCAGGAGGCTGATATCAGAGGCATAACAATGCCTGTTACCAAGCATAATTATTTGGTTACTGACGTTAACGATTTGGCCAGGACAATAAAAGAGGCATTTTATATTGCTCGCACAGGTAGACCAG
>CAYRVO010000229.1:0-3140 GCA_964427565.1 uncultured Halanaerobiales bacterium
TTTAATCTTATAGTTTCCAGCAATTATTTTTTCCAGAGTAGTTTCAAGTTCATCTGTTTCAATCTCTGTTAAAAACCCAAGCCCACCAATATTTATTCCCAGAAGGGGAATATCAGTACCGATAAAGTGATGAGCTGTATGTAAAAAAGTACCATCACCACCAAATAAAATAATCAAATCAGCTTCTGTTCTTAATTGTTCATAATCACCTGCATTTACAGAAATATTCATTAATTCTGCAGCTGCTTCTTCCATAATATAATCTATATTTCTTGTAACTAACCAATCTATTACTCCTTCAGCAAGTTTAAATGCCCTTTTTTTATCTAAATTTAAGACCAACCCTACTTTATTATTATTATTCATCACTCTATCAACTCTTTATGTGCATTTTTAACAACCTGTTCAATCTTATCTACAGGTGATTTAAAATGTTCTTTATTATTTTGTTTTGCATATAACAAAAATTCTATATTTTTACTACTGGCCCCGGTAATAGGTGAATAATCAAGACCTGCACAGACTAAATTATAATCATCTATAAAATTTATTATTTCTCTTAAAACATCCTTATGAACATTTTTATCCTTAACAACTCCATTTTTACCTACTCTCTCCGGTCCAGCCTCAAATTGCGGTTTCACCAGGGCTATTATTTTTCCTTCAGATTCTAAAAATTCTAAGGCCCTTGGTATAATAAGCTTTAAGGAAATAAATGAAACATCAGTAACTATTAGTGGTACTTTAACCTGTAAATCTTCGTGTTTTATATAGCGAAAATTAGTACGTTCTATTACTTCAACTCTTTTATCCTGTCGTAGTTTCCAGGCCAGCTGACCATAACCAACATCCACTGTATAAACCTTCGAAGCCCCTTGTTGTAAAAGGCAATCTGTAAATCCACCGGTAGAAGCCCCAATATCTATTGCTTCTTTACCCTCAGAATTAATATTAAAAACCTCCAGGGCTTTTTCTAGTTTCAGACCTCCCCTGCTGACATAAGGCAATTTTTTCCCTTTCAATTCGATATCTGCATTATATTTAATCTTTGTTCCTGCCTTATCTACTATTTCATTGTTAATTTTTATTTTGCCGGCCATAATTGCCCTTTTTGCTTTACTTCGAGAACTGTAAAATCCTTTTTCAACAAGAAGTATATCTAGGCGTTTTTTCGCGACCATAAATCTGCCTCCAGTTTGAGGTTAAGTAATTCTTTTACCCTCTTAATTATTCCTTTATAATCAATACCCAATTTTTGCCTCATTTTATCCGCTTTACAATGTGTAATAAATTGATCTGGAAGTCCCAAACTATCTATTTTAGCACTGATATTGTGTTTATTTAATAACTCAAGTACACTACTACCAAAACCACCGGCAAGTGCCTGTTCTTCTACTGTCAAAATATATCTGTATTTCTTTGCTTCTCTTAATATAAGCTTACTGGCCAATGGTTTTACAAACCGGGCATTTATTACTCCTGCTTCTATACCCTGATTGTTCAATAAATCAGCAGCTTTTAAAGCAGGATAAACACGTGAACCTATAGCAATAATCAATATATCTTCACCTTTACGTACAAGTTCCCCCTGACCAATATTTACTTTTTCCAGTTTTTCATCTAATTCAACACCTATTCCTTCACCACGAGGATATCTTATTGCTACTGGTCCCTGCTGATAATTTATTGCTGTATATAACATATGCCGAAGCTCGTTTTCATCTTTAGGCGCCATTATAGTTAAATTGGGAATCGGTCGCAAAAATGAAAAATCAAATACCCCCTGATGAGTCTCACCATCATCACCTACAATACCTGCTCTATCTATAGCAATAGTAACAGGTAAATTTTGAATGGCTACATCATGTATAAGTTGATCATAGGCACGTTGTAAAAAGGTAGAGTAAATAGCTACAACAGGTTTCATACCACCACGAGCAAGTCCTGCTCCCATTGTCATTGCATGCTGTTCAGCAATTCCTACATCAAATGTTCTATTCGGAAATTTAGAAGCAAATATATTCATCCCTGTACCTTCAGGCATAGCAGCGGTTATACCCATGACTTTTTTATCTTTTTTAGCTATTTCCCGTAAGGTTTGTCCAAAAACTTTACTAAAAGTAGGATGACAGCTCTGTGATTTACTTTGCCCATCCTTTATTTTGAATGGACTAACTCCATGAAATTGAGAGGGTTTATTTTCAGCCGGTTTATAACCTTTACCTTTAACTGTATTTACATGAACTAAAACTGGACCTTCTATCCGATCGGCTTTTTTAAAGTTATCAACCATATCATGAATATTATGACCATCAATAGGTCCCAGATAGGTAAAACCTAACTCTTCAAATAATATTCCGGATATAAAAACATACTTAAGACCATTTTTGACTCTCTCCACTGTTTTCGAAACTGTCGGCCCTATACGAGGAATTTTACTAATTAAAAATTCCATATCTTCCTTGAGCTTATTTAAGGAAGGAGTTGTTCGTAGATTCGATAAATAATGTGATAAAGCGCCAACATTAGGTGAAATACTCATCTTATTATCATTAAGAATCACTGTCATATCTGTCTTTAGATGACCGGCATTATTTAAGGCTTCAAAAGCCATACCACCAGTCATTGCACCATCACCAATAACTGCATATATTTTTTCATCTTTTTTCTTCTCATCACGTGCCAGGGCCAGACCAAGGGCAGAAGAAATTGATGTACTTGTATGACCGGCATTTATAATATCATGAATACTTTCACTGTATTTGGGATAACCACTTAAACCATTATATTGTCTTATCGTTTCTATTTGTTCCTTACGTCCGGTTAATATCTTGTGCGCATAGCTTTGATGACCAACATCCCAAACAATTTTATCATGTGGACTATCTAAATAATAATGCAGAGCTACTGTTAGCTCAACTACACCCAAATTCGAAGCCAGATGGCCACCGGTATTAGAAATTGTTTTTATTAATAAATCTCTTATTTCACCGGAAAGATTGTTTAAATCACTTATTGAAAATGATTTTAAGTCAGCCGGTGTATTGACCTGTTTTAATAATTTCATAATCATCCACCTCTTAATTTACTCTGCATCATCTGCTTTACAATTCCAAAACCTGCTATTAATTTACCAACCA
>CAYRVO010000230.1:0-1084 GCA_964427565.1 uncultured Halanaerobiales bacterium
TGACTATAACCCCGCTTACTATTGCCTATATAGCTGACGGCAGGATTGAGGCGGGAATAATTTATCTGGAAGAATTAAAAGAACTCTATCCTATGAATTACTCCATAAGAATTGGACTGGCTGTCTTATTAAAAAATAGCGGTGAACTATATGCTGCCCGTGATATTTTGGCTGAATTATTTGTTGATAATGCTTTTCGGGAAGATGTTAATTTAAGTGAAGCAGAGAAGAATTATGTTAATAATCTGCTTGAGAGCTGGAAAGAGGGGTAGTTTAATTTGGAGGTAAAAAGATATGAATAAATATTATTATAAAGCAGAAGGCTACTCAGCTAAGGTTATTATTCCATTTACCTTAATGATTGCAGGTGTTTTAATGATATTATATATACCAGTGGAAAGTGAATTTATGGAATTGCTTATATCACTTTTTTATATAGTGGGCTTTATTTTGTTATTTTTTGATACGATACCCTTTATTTTTCGTGTTTTAAAAAGCCGTGGACAAGGGATTTTCATAAATAACAATAGTATTATCCTTTTTAATAAAAGAGAATCTAAGGGAGTAAAAAAAGAAAGAAAGATTGATAGAAAAGATATTTCAAGAATTGAATTGATAAGTTACAACGGTAAAAGTATAATATCCCCTGAAGATAAAATAAGTGAAATTGAAGATAAAATACACAAAATTTCCGGAAGGAGATTGAGTATTTATAGTAATAAAACCGAAAATAAATTTCTAATATATCTGGAGTTATTGGATGAGGAATTTTTACTTAATTTTATTAATTGGTATCAGGGTAAGAAAACAGGTGATTATCTATGAAAAAACTGAGCATTTATTTTTTAATAAGTATAATATTGTTTTTAATTATTCAGATGGGGTCAGGCTTAACTCTCCAGGCAGCAGATCTTTCAAATCTGGAAGAAGTACTGGAAATATACAGTGATTCGCGGAAGACCAGGGATTTGAAGGAAGATAGTAATCCTATAGACAAACAGGCCTTCATGGAAACTCTGGAAAATGAAGTATATAAACCTGTAGACCGGGTAGTTATAAAAGAAATATCTCAACTCCCTGAATA